>CAZWJO010000011.1:0-2323 GCA_964634905.1 uncultured Sangeribacter sp. | reverse complement strand
GGGTTAAGGGGTTAGTGGGGGGAAGGGTTATCATTATTTTGGGAAACCCATAAGGATATAACGGAAATATGCTTTGCTTATTGCATAGTTTGGTTTCACTTTGATATTTTCTTTCTAACGGATGAATCTTCACTTTGTGAACTTAAATTATTAGGCGCTGAACTGGCTCCGCAGTCGAACAACTGACAGATAGGCAGAGAATTTTATGAATTAAGACCCGACTCATAAAAACGAACTAAGAATGCCCGATGGTAATTCTTTTATGATCGGATGATGAACGTAAACGAGCGGGAATCCTTATCGTTGGAGAAATTGGCCCCTATCAGAAATAATTTACGCGGATCGAGTGCGAATCTCCCGGCATAATCACGGTCGATTATTTGCTTCATGGCTTCTTCGGCAGTATGATTATACTTGAATTCGAAAATATAAATGAATTCAGGGGTCAGCACCTCCAGATCAGTACGACCTTGATAACTATGACGTTCTGGCAGTGCCTCTGTTCCTGAGAGGAGGCAAAGAAGATATGTAAGTCCTCGATAAGTGGATTCGGAATGATCCTCGTAAGGAAAATCCTTAAAAAGAGTTTCTAATCTCTTCATAAATGCCTCCGGGTTTCCATCAAAAAGATCATCTTGAAATTTTTGTAGGCTAAATACACTGTCGTTGTTCATTGTCGAGGGCGCATACAAGGGAAGTAGATATTCTGCGAATCCGATTTCAACTTCACGATTCGGAAACCTCAGATTGTATCTTCGACGCCGGAAATCATAGGAATCAATCGTAAGATAACCCGCCTGAAACATTAACGCAACTATCTTGCCAGTACCAAGACCGACAGCCATCAAATCATTGTAGCTCCGAGACTCCCTGTTCAGATTCTGAGGATTGATACCATATTTCTTAACACGTTTCGCAAGAAAATAAGGAGTTGCCGTATCAAACCAATAAGGCTTGATAAAAACGCTGTCAAGAGCCATAAGAACACTATAGGGATTATACATCCTCCTGCCTTCTTCGCAGAAAAGATATCCATCGTAATAATCACGGAGAGTAATCAGAGTCTCATCAACAGTTTCATGGCGTTTCAAAGCCAAATTCTCTATTCCAGACATGAAATGGGAGGTCAGTTCTTCTTCAGTCCATCCACAAATTTCTTCATAACGCTCAAACATTGAAATATCTTTCAAATTATTTAGATCGCTGAAGATACTGATGCGGTTGAAACGAGCTATCCCTGTCACTATTGCAAAACTGATATATTCATCCATTGTCTTCAGATTGCTGAAAAATCCTTTTAATAAAACCTGATTTTTGTCAAATTGGTCAGGATTTTCTTCAATTCCAAGAAGAGGTTTGTCGTATTCATCAACAAGTATGGCAACTTGTCGACCTGTGATTTCATATACTTTTCTAATAAGATATTCAAATCTACTTGCCACATTAATTCCAATTGCAGGCACGATACCATATTGCTCTTCATATTTGGAGAGTATTTGTTCCAATCTTTCTTGAAGACCATTTGGCAGGTTATAAAGACCTGAATTTAGGTCGATATGCAAGACTGGAGTTGGCGTCCAATCCATATCCATGCTGTCAATTGCAAGTCCTTTGAATAGCTCTCGAGATCCATCGAAAAAAGCATGGAAGGTAGAAAGCAGCAGACTTTTACCAAATCGGCGCGGACGACTAAGGAAGATGTACTTCCCTTCCTTAATAAGTTGACCCACGAAATGAGTCTTATCTACGTAAATGAATCCTTTTTCTATGATTTCCCTAAAGGATTGAATGCCTATTGGATATTTCTGCACAGCCATATCAGTAAATTTTTATGCAAATGTAAGGAATTAAATTGAGACTACAAAATATAAGGATAAAAAAAGCATCCGGAGAGGGAGGGTCTCCAGATGCGCTTCAGTTAATTCATAATGCATAATGCGAAATTCATAATGGAGAGGATGTTATTTCTCGGGGGCTGGATTGTCGTCGAGGGCGGGATAGTTGCCCGCTGTAGTGAACGGTTCGCAAATGTGTCCCTCGATTGTATCTCCATTTGAGCACTTAATGTATCCTTGGGCAACGTATGTAGTGAGGTTGCGCAATCCTTCAAGAAGGAACGAGACAGTGGCAGACTTTGGATCGGACGGTTTGAGCGTTAGTTCATTTTCCCATTCTTGAGCATCTGCTTTCTTCCATTTTATTCCGGCTACCTCTACATCATAATAAGGAGAGTAGAAATTATAGTCGATGCTCACTCTGTTGTTCTCATACACTTCGCCAATCCAGGGGATACTGATAGCAGCTTTCTTGCCTCCATCTTGCT
>CAZWJO010000010.1:11953-47486 GCA_964634905.1 uncultured Sangeribacter sp. | reverse complement strand
AATACAAAATAATCGGTTCTGAAAACTTACCTATCGACCAAGAGATATGGATGCCAACGTCGGGATATCACGACGGAACACTCATCTTTGAGAATGTGCCTGACGAGGTGAAGATTGTAGACATGGTGGAATCAGATCCAGCCGATGTAAAGAATAATATTTTGGGAATCCATCTTGATGAAGAAGAGACACGAGTGGCTCCAAGACTGATTACTATGTCAGATATCATGAATAACGACAATACTGCATCTGAAAAGTGGACCGGACTTGACCCCAAACGATATTCCGATATGTCTTTCTACGATAAGGATGGAAAGGCTCATCTTGAGGGCAGAATTACGGACTATACCCCTCGTTGTGGTTTCAACACATTCTCCATGAGGGTCAACGATGATTTCACAGGAAGTAAGAAAATGAATGTCGGAAATATCAACCCAGATGGTAGCTTTGAGATTGATATACCACTAACGTATCCGCAGTTCAATTATTTTCAGCTTGGTAATATCCATAAGAATATCTTCATAATACCTGGTGATACACTTTCAATCACTACATGTCTGGCCTCTCGTATAGATCCGGACACAGGCTATGTCCCAGAATACTTCGGCTTTGAAGGGAATCTTGATGATGCTGTTGTCATCAATATGCTTGCGGACAGTCTTATTGAAAAGAGATATCCAATATCTTCATTATGGAAGGATTATCGTGTTGAACAATCAGATTCCATGAAGTCAGAGACCTACAGGTCGAATGCCCGTCTTGGAGAGCTGCTCGATTCAGTTGTGACTGATCTTCCTGTTCTATTATGGAATATACCTGTAAGCACATTTGCCAAGGATATGCTGAGTTCCCATGCAATTGGAAAGATATGTGAGATGATGGAGGATCTTGAAATGGACTTCAGAGATGCAAAGGGTCCGGGCTACAAGCCGGATGAGAACGGTGAATATTCATATCATGATGGAGAATATCCTGATCTTGCCGAATTAATTTCAACCCGTCTGAAATATAAGGATCTTGTGTACAACAACCCACTTCTCTTCTGCAATGATTGGGTACTTCCAAACCGGTGGGAGTTCAACGGCCTTTTCAGTGATGCGATGTTTGTCTCTTCCGGTTTCACAAAATCAACCCAAGAGGAGGCTTATGTTGAGGCAGAGGATTATGAGATACCAACACTTTACAAGGCACATGATAATTTTCTTGATTCAATAGGGGTAGGCAACTGCTTTGTGGATCAATGGGCGCTAACAAAAGGGTTCATTAGAAATTTCAATCAATCAGAATCACCCTCCAGCAAGAAACTTGAAAGAATAAGCCATCTCATAACTCCGTTGATCAGGCATAATGATTGCCAAAAATTGAACGACATACTCATGTCGGAATATAACGGATTCATAAAAAAAGTATTGATTTCAGAGAATGCCCTTGCCAATGATAATGAATATGCAAGTATTTATAAAGATACACCCGAATGGAAGGCATTTGAAAAGGTTATTGCCCCATATAAAGGTAATGTGCTTTTTCTTGATTTCTGGGGAATAGGTTGCGGCCCATGCCGTGCAGGCATGATTCATGATAAACCACTGCTTGAAGAGCTTGCCGACAAACCGTTCAAGGCATTGTATATCGCCAATGCGGAAGAAGGAATGGATGAATGCAAAAAATGGCTAAAGAAAGAAGATATCAAGGGAGAGCACATATTTGTAGCGGGCGATGACTGGAAACGTCTCAGCGGACTCTTCAATTTTTCAGGAATTCCACATGGTGTGCTGGTAGGGAAAGACGGCAAAGTGATCAACCCTGACTATCATTTCTATAAAGACGAACCTCAGTTTAAAAAAGCTTTGGAAGAATAAAAAATAACCTTGCAACCAAAACAAAGAAATTATGAGAAAATATTTTTGCTTGCTGTTTGTTGCGATGTTCTTGATAACATCAGCAAAACAACCTGTTTCTGTGAGTTTCCAAGAACATATAGAGAATGAAGAAATTGCAGGTCTTCTAAAACTTTTGGATGCATCCCAGGTCACTGCCACACTTTATTCAGATTCCTTGGATGCCAAGTATTATGAGATATGGATGGTTGAGCGCATAGGAAACGAAAGCAAACGTACAAAGTTGGGATATAAGGAAATTGAACCAGACTCAACCAAAATTACTTTTACCGCAGTAGCCAAAGACTCCCTGAATGCTATAATATCTCTGGTCCATATTAATGCAGGCAACCCCCGGGTAAATATTAAAATCCCAACAGCAAACCATATGCTGATAGGATGTGACTATGAATGGAAATTTGAAGAAAACGACACTATTCCATTGGTTAGCTATGCCACTGGCATCCCGCAAAAATTTGATCTGGGCAATGGTAATATTATTGAGGGTTTTTATATATGTGGGCTCAGATTTTCGAAAGTCAGTCCTTACAAATGGAAAGATGAATACCACCTCTCGGATTATCTTTATTTTGAAGCAATCCCAGTCAAAGAGATGAATTTTGATTCCATATCAAGCTGAGACAATTTCGTCGCGGTGAATGTTTCGTGCATTCATGTGATGTGATGGAATGTGTCGGGTGGATTGTTTCCGGTGGTTTCAAATATTCTCTTACCGCTTCTAAGGGTATAGATAAGACGATTGGTTTTGCATTGGCTGATTCCATCTTGATCAACTACGAGAGGGTGTATTCCTATATATCTATCAAATTAAAAAAATGAATATTTATTTGCCTGAATAGAAATAAAATATTAACTTTGCGGTGACAAAAAGCGTGACTAAACACACTTTCTGTCACTGATATGATTATAGAAAGAAACTTTTATCTGAAACAACTCATTGAACTCCAGCATAATGGAATGATCAAGATTGTCACTGGCATTCGTCGCTGTGGCAAATCTTTTCTGCTATCTACAATATATGGCAACTGGTTGAAAGAACATGGCGTGGATGATGAGCATATTATCGACATCAACCTTGAAGACAGAAGGAACAAGGTCCTAAGAGATCCAGACAAATTGTTGGAATATATTGATTCACGACTGAAAGATGAAAACATGCATTATGTCATGATCGATGAAATCCAACTTGTACCCGAATTCGAAGACGTGCTGAACAGTTATCTTAACAAAAGCAATGTCGATGTATATGTGACTGGCAGCAACGCTCGTTTTTTGTCAAGTCAGGTGAGAACTGAGTTCGCTGGACGAGGGGATGAAGTCAGGCTCTATCCACTTACCTTTAAGGAATATTGCAGCGCGGTTAATGTCGAGAAGGATGTAGCTTTACGGGATTTTATGATTTACGGCGGGATGCCTCAGGTGGTATTGAAAAGTACACCAAAAGAAAAAGCAAAACTTTTGGGAGCCTTGTTTGAGCGTGTTTATGTCCGTGATATAATGGAAAGATACAACTTGAAAAATAAGGAAGTCCTTGATGAATTGCTTAACATACTTGCGTCATCCATAGGCGGGTTGACCAATGCAACCAAATTGGCAAATACATTCGCCAGCGTCAAGCATGAGAATGTAAGCCGCAATACAATCGTCAGCTACCTTGAGTGTATTTGTGAATCCTTCCTGACGGAAAAAGCGACAAGATATGACATCAAAGGGAAACGCTATATAGAATCATTATATAAATACTATTTCGCAGATTGTGGACTCCGAAATGCACGGTTGAATTTCAGACAGATAGAGTATACCCATCTTCTTGAGAATGTTATTTACAATGAATTGGTTGCCCGTGGATTCAGTGTTGATGTTGGAATAGTGCCAAAACAGGAAAGGGATGATCAAGGTAATCGGGAGCGTCAATATTATGAGGTGGATTTTGTATGTAACCAAGGTAGCCAACGATACTATATTCAATCAGCATACAGAATGATTGATGAGGAGAAGGTAAAACAAGAGGAAGCTTCTTTACGTAGGATTGATGACTCTTTCAAGAAAATAATCGTTCTGGGGGAATACACTCCTGTCCTTCATAATGAGTCCGGGATTACCATCATATCCATATATGATTTCCTCCTCAAAGAAAATTCTTTGGAGTTATAAGTTACGTGTATTTCCAATTCTTTATGTAAGGAATTTTTACTAATTTTGCAGAGGAAATATTGATATGATGAAAATAAGGAATTTTGTAATAATGATGTGCTGTCTAATCGCACTCTGCTCCTGTGGCGGTGGAGGGAAGCATGATGCAGAATTCCGTCGTATCGACAATCTTTGCGATACCGAGCCGGAACAAGACCTTCGCGTACTTGATAGTATTGACCGCTCAACCCTGTCAGAAAAAGATCGCCATTGTTTTGACCTGCTAACGATTAAAAGCCGCGACAATGCCAAGATGTCCAAGATTAGCCGCTGTTATCGTATCAAGACTCTTGCGGTTGCTTGGATTATTTATGTCGTTTAATTTTTGTGAGCTACTTAATATTTATAGAATATAGGTGTATCCGGTTTTGATGAAGTCACTGACAAGATACTTAACGAGACTATCTTAAAAATAAACAGAAGACTGAACAAAACTTTTTTTTTAAATCAAGTCGCTGAACATTTGAAGATTTTTTACTAAATTTGCAGTTAAAATTAAAATGAATTTAAAAAAGTATAAAATCTATTTTTCTATGCGTAATAATTCATTTATCAAATTTTTGATATTAGCTTTATCAATGTATTCAGCTATCATTTGCTATTCTCAGTCAAAAGAAGCAGCTGTAAAAATTAAAGCAAAAAACACTGCAGGTTACGACCTAAAATATCACCGTAGTTATAATGGAGTCTGGCTAAGTACTTTCACCCCCTTATCGCTCGATTCCGACAGTTCCTTTGTTTTGAAAATACCCACGAAAGGTATTGAAAGGATGATGATATTAGCAAATGACCCTAACCGAAAATTACCCGGTGTATATAAATCGTTCTATGTGATGCCTGGTGTTACCGAAGTCACAATTGATCCCTTTGCAGAAGAAAAAATTAGCATTTTGACTCCATCGGGAAACAGTCTTGATAGCCATTTGACAGATATAGATGATAAGATTTATGATATATGGTTCTCGTTGGCGACTGGAGGAAAAGATAGCTTGTCGCTTTATGCTGATACTGTCCCTTCTTCTGTCGCAGCAAAACTCGAATTATTTGTCGATAGCCTTTTAAACCAATATAACGGTTCGACACCAAATTTATTAGAAGCGGCTCGACGAGATGCCAACCTTGCTGCTCTTATGGTATATCAAATTTGCTACAACAAAGCAAAACGCAAAAACAAGCATTTGCTTTGGAATAAAGATCTTACACGCCTGAGGAATGATATTGATTTGAACAATCCTGCAAATGGACGCTCTCCTTATTTCAGCGATATAATGGATAATTTTTTCTTACAAGATGTAAATCCTGATACAGAAATCACTTCAGATTCATTATTGCGGATAAAAAGTGAATATATACTTAAAACGCTTACTGGTAAGGCTTCCGAAGCAGCTTTAGGAAATCTTCTTTATAAAGATGGTAGAAGCAACACTTTCAGTCCGTATGCGTCCGAATTAACAGAGAAATTCAAGTCTCTTTTTCCCAGCAGTGGTCTGATTCCCTTGCTTGATAAAGAAGTTGAAGCTAACTTGGCATTCAACAATCCAAATGCATCGGAGGAAATAGTTTTTCTGGATAATTCAGATCTTAAAACATTAGAAGATCTATTTACACCTTTCTATGGAAAACCTGTTCTTATAGATCTTTGGGCGACTTGGTGCGGACCATGTCGCAAAAGTTTTGGGCATGTGAAACCGATTCAGGATTATGCATACGAAAACGATATACAGCTTCTCTATATTTCTGTTGATGAAGAGGATAATATTGAAGACCGATGGAAAAATATGGTGAAATATTACAATCTAAAAGGTCATCACGTCTTAATTAACAAAGATATAAAACAAGAAGTGTATTCAACATTCGGTAACGAAAATGGAATTCTATCTATTCCATGTTATGCCATGATAGACAGCAATGGCAATCTTACCGTTCTTGGTTCTGACATAGCAGAAACAGCCGACTTTACCCAACTTCGTAATCGCCTTGACAAAATAAAATAAATCAACTCCTTCTCAAGAAGTTATTCGAGTATATATATATATCAGTATTCTCTTGTTTAAACCAGCCTCATATTATGCAAGAATTCGCTCTATATCTTTTTTTAGTTCAGGTATATGACCTATAACCAAACCACATAAGAATTCTCGTTGATCATTATCATTAGCATGTATTATCCTATTGCGAGCGTCTAAGATTGCTCTTGCATTGGGTATTAAATGGGTCAACAAAAGATAATTTGCTATGAAGATCATAAAACTAATAGCCATAAGTATCTCAATTCTTGGAACAATCCCTGCAATCTCAGCTTCTTTGGCAACGACAACTATAGCCACCACTCTTCAGTTTCTCAGGGCTTCCACATTATGTTCTCATGGATAGGAATGGCAAAGTAATGATTCCTAATTTTAATAACAATTATCTAAAAGCTATCTCTATGATCTTGGCATAACTCTCCAATCATTGATTTTCTAATCCCAATACTTATCTACCTTGACATTGAATCATAGTATTTAATAGCCTTTTTCATACCTTGTTTTCCAAATACTATCAGTTTTTTTAGTAATTTTGCACTGAAAAGATAATACACTATGGATTTCAAAAAAATAGAACTCGACGTACATACTCATACTATTGCCAGCGGCCATGCATTCAGCACCATTCAGGAAATGGCTACGGCGGCAAGGGAAAAAGGACTTAAGCTTTTAGGTATTACAGAGCATGCCCCTGGTATTCCAGGGACATGCGAGACTATTTATTTCCGCAACCTTCATGTAGTGCCGCGTGAAATGTTTGGAGTGAAGTTGCTTATGGGTGCGGAGATCAACATTTTAGATGGAGAAGGAAATCTGGATATGAACGATGAATTGATGTCAAAACTGGATTTGAGAATTGCCGGCATTCATTCGCTGTGTTATAAATGGGGTAGGCGAGAGGAGAATACGCATGGAATGATTACAGCGATCAGTAATTCGTTTGTAAACATTATCAGCCATCCGGGCGATGGAACTGCCGAATTGGATTTTGAGCCGATTGTGCTTGCCGCCAAGAAACATCACACTCTCATCGAAATCAATAATAGTAGCTTGAAGCCAATACGCAAGAAACTATCTGCAAAAAAAAATAATATCGAGATTTTGAATCTATGCAAGCGTTATGAGGTGCCCGTCATACTTGGCAGCGACGCCCACATATCATTTGATATAGCCAATTATGAATATCTCCCACCTCTCTTGAATGAAACCGAATTCCCCGACTCCCTCATCATAAACACCTCCATAGATCAATTCAAATCATATCTAAAACTTAATTTTTAATATATTTAAGTTTGGTGAGCCCAACTTAATCCTTCCCAATCTCCTTTGTGGAAAAAATTGGAGAGTGCAGTTACAGAATGTTCTCCAAACTTCAAAAGCAACTTGCATCTTCTGACAAGGGAAATCTTTCGGTTCAAGATTATAGATTGGCTCTTCTTATCAAATGTGGAGTTACACCGACACAGTTGGTTTCTCTACTCGGAAGGACTAAAGGAACCATCTCTTATCGACGAGAGGCCCTTTGCTACAGGGTATTTGAAGAAAAGCTTGGAAGTAAGGTAATAGATGGTATAATTCGCTTATTATAAAACTTTCATAATGTTTTATAAGTTTGAAAAAAGTGCGGAATTCAGTTTTTGCACAACAATTCACAAGTACGATCGTTTTATAATTGAGTAATCATTGATAATATATTTAGTTATGGCACGACCAATAGCAGAAACTCCGGTGCTTTATGGTGATGATGCACAACGATTTGAATCCATTATCCAAAGCACAAAACCATATTCAAAAGAAAAAAAGGATCAACTTCGTAAGACTTACGAGGATTTTAAGCGTAAAGTAAAAATCCTTTTGTAAGTATGCTTCAACTTATACGTCTTTCTGATAATTATCCTCTTGGTTCCTTTGATTGTGGAGACGAAGATTTGAATGAATTTCTTTTGAATGATGCAAAAGCATTTCAGAAGAAACAGATTGCATATACCTATATACTTGAAGACGAAGGAAAAATTCTCGCATATTTTTGTCTATTAAATGATAAAATCTCACGTCAGGATTCCTCTAATTCAATGTGGAAACGTATAAAAAAGGAATTTCCCATAGAGAAACAGTTCAGTAGTTATCCAGCAGTGAAAATAGGTCGATTTGCTGTTGACAAATCCACACATGGCACTGGTCTTGGATCTGAACTAATGACGTCACTGAAATTTCTTCTTCAAGAAAAACACGATGTTTCAGCCTTCAGATTTATAACAGTAGACGCTTATATCAAGGCCATCCCGTTTTATGAAAAAAATGATTTTAGATTGTTGATGCCAAATGACCCAAATGAGCATACTAAGACAATGTTCTTTGATATGTTCTCACTTTCTGAATAATCCCTTCAGACTTTTATTATGAGGTACCGGAAGATAATGATAAGATAAGATTTCAGTACAATTGTTTAATTATGCTCCCAATCCCTTTGATATAAGTTATTTGAAGAAAAGCTTGGAAGTAAGGTAATAGATGGTATAATTCGCTTATTATAAAAATTTTTTCCGAGAAAAGGCTCAGTGGACAAATTATTGCTGAGTTTTCTTATCTATGTAATCAAACTTAAGAGGGAGAGATATTGTTTTTTATTAAAAACACTTAAACTATATGCACTATGAACAACACTTCTCAACTTGCGACTAAGAAGAGTCGTACATCCGCCATGATTTGGGGGAATCTTCTTGCCCTATCCACTTCAATATGCTGGGGTCTTAACGAACCGGCTAACAAAGCTATTATACCAGATTGGATTTCCGCTTCCGGTGTAGCCCTCGGACGAATTTTCGGGGCTACCGCTCTAATATGGATAATTTCTCTGTTTTTAAAGAAGGAGAAGATTCAGCACGGAGATTGGAAACTGATTTGGGCTTCTGCTCTCATGATGCTCGGCTTTGTTTATGTTTTCTCACTTGCTTTTAATACAGCATCTCCTATCGATATAGCAATCATATTGACTTTCCAGCCGATTCTAGTAGTAATTATAAACGCAATATTTAAGCATGAGCACGTTTCCCTGCTTGAAGTAGTGGGAATGGTGATAGCTCTTGGTGGCGCACTGCTCGTGATTCTTGGTGGAGGAAATTTTGATTCCGGTCGTCTCATTGGTGATCTCTTCGCAGTTGTCTGTGCTGTTACATACGCCATTTACTTAGTCATTATTGAAGGTCCCTCTAAGCGCTATGGCACAGTAAGCCTTATGAAATGGGTCTTTTTGTTTACAGCAATCCTCGCTTCTCCACTTATCTTCACCATTTCACTCGACATGCCCATCTTCACTCACGGCAAAGCGATGCCTTGGTTGCTTCTTGGCTTCATCATCCTTTTCCCGACAGTCTACTGTTATCTTGTGACTCCTCCGGCAATCCGCCTTGTAGGCAGTGAAGTATTGGCCTTTTATCAGTATTTGGTCCCGGTAATCACAACAGTAGTGGCTATTGCTACCAAGATGGACTCCTTCCATTGGTATCAACCCGTTTCATTCGTAATAATCGTAGCAGGCGTCATCCTCGTCAACTACGCCAAAGCCAAACACTCAACCTCCCTCTCTCAGCAACCAAAATAAAAAATCCCAACACCATATAAGTACGCACCCCCGTGCGTCCTTTTATTTTAAGACAAAGTTTTTTCATATTAATCTTGGATTTGTAATATTTTTATGCTAATTTTGTAAATGAATTACGAAAATTGAGCTAAAAAGTATGATTCAAGACTTTTCTGTGGAGAATTTTCTCTCCTTTGACTCTCGACAAGAATTATCTTTTGAGGCTTCTTCCGACAAAACATCGGAGGATAGTCTTATAGTGAAGGTTAGGCATCCTAAAACTGGTCTTGAAACCAGACTGCTTCGAATGTCAGCGATTTATGGAGCAAATGCATCCGGAAAGACCAATCTTCTTTATGCCATTGAAGATATATGGGATAAACTCTATTCACCTCGCTCCTCCAAAGATGAAAGAATTGTTTACAGACCTTTTGCATTTCGCAATGGAGAAAACTCTAAAATGGAATTATCTTTCTTTATCGAAGGTGTTAAGTACTCATATAAGATTGAATACAATGGTTCAGTGATAGAGTATGAACTTTTAGAATTCAATCCCAATGGAGTACAATCGATGTTTTACGAGCGAAAGCATAATTACACTACAAATTTGCCGGAGATTGCTTTTGGGAAAAATGTAGGTTTGGATAGTAAGACATCTCAAGCTATCGCAACGAATACTCTTCCTAATCATAGTGTGTTGTCTACGTATAATAAAATATCAGTTGATGCCGCAGCTTTTGAGAAAGTAATAAAATACATTCGTCAATCAGTATTAGCACCTAAAAAGAATAAAAATATTATTGAACTTTTGACAGATACTTTATCGAATTCTGTTAGAAAGTCATTCTTGCTAAGTGCTGTGAAAGAAGCTGATTTCAATATATGCGATATCGTCAGTCGTCAAATTGATAAAGCTACAAAGATAGAGTTTACACACTCATCTTCTAAAGGCCACTTCGTTATGCCCATAGAATCTGAGTCATCTGGTACTCTTTCCTTTGTAGAAAAAATGGATATTTTATATGATGTTATCAAATCAGGGAGATTCATGCTTATTGATGAACTCGACGATTCCCTTCATTACGACTTGCTCGTTTACTTCTTGCAGACGTTCCTATCAAATGATAGTGAGGCTCAGTTGTTGTTTACTGTTCATGATCAATTGATTCTTTCAGAAGACTTCATGAGAAGAGATATGGTATGGTTTACAGAGAAAGACAGAGAAAGTTCTTCTACAGAACTATTCTCGGCTGATGACTTTAATATTCATAAACATGCATCTATTTTCAATGCGTATAAGCTTGGAAAGTTTGGTGCTCGACCATCTGTAGGTTCTCCATTTCTTTCTTTTAATTCCAAACAGCCATGAGACGATCGGAACGTTCTAAACGTACTTTAAAAAAAGGAGGCGGGGTTGCAGTCATTGGAGAAGGTCCAACTGAGCAATATTATCTACTTTCTATTCAAGGATTGCTGAATGCTAATGTTTATCCAAAAGTAGTAAAAGATGGAATGGAATATCTCATTTCCAGAGTAGAGGAATGTATATCTGAAGGATATGATACAATATTGTGTCTTATTGACAAAGATAATAAATCTGGTGTGAAAGAGCTTAAAGAGTATAATGCATTCCTTAAGAAATATTCTGGAAAGAAGATTAAGAATTCTCAAACAGGAGGTACTACCGAAATTATTATTATTGAAAATAGTCCATGTCTTGAGATATGGTTTTATTATTATTTTCGGCTTTCTACTGGCTTGTATTCTTCTTACGAAAAGTTTAATCCATTGAAACCGGAACTTAGAAAATTCCTTCCAGAATATGAGAAGAGAATAGACTTCTTTAAGAAGTGTGGTGGATTGCATCAATATATAACTCTGAAAGGGGGCGATCTAAGAGAAGCCATTCGTAATTCAGTGATATCGATGCAAGACCATGAACATAATCCTAACGGAGCATATAGTGAAATGAGTATTCTCTTCAATCTAATGCTAAGCAATTCTTAATAAAATTTGCGAGCTACATATAGTTTATGACAAAAAAAGAAAATTTGAGTATAACTCGTTATGTTGGCAGTATCTTCATGATTTTACTTCTGCTCTGCGGATGCAATCATAATGGGAGAGCTTTGAAAGAGGCAGAGGCAATCATGATAGATAATCCCGACTCCGCTTTTGCTATATTGTCCAATATAGATACTCTGTCTGTATCAGAGAAGCAGAAACAACGTCGTGCGTTGTTACTTTCATATTTTAGTATCATCTTTGTGTGGTCGATTGAAATGTCTCCCTCAGATCTGAACCGAGCAATGTACGCATTTGATGGGGATTGCTCTACAGATGAAGTTAAATCACTGATATTAAAATCAGAAGATGCAAAATATTTGGGTAATCCGGTTGAACGGTTGGAATTGCTGAAAGATGCCGAGTTTCTTGCTACTCGACTCGATGATAAATTAGACCTGGCTTTTATTTATTTATTCCTCTCCAAAGCATATTCTAATGTTTATAATGGCGTTGTCAGTGAATATTATGGCAACAAATCATACAGTTTATTTGAGGAATTGCGACATAAAAAGCAAAGTATTGATGCAAGAATGGCTATTATCGGTGCAATTAGTGTCAAAAGAGACTATAAAGTAATGTTGGATTCATTGCTCTCTCTTCAGAAGGACGTTATGGCATATTCTACAGAAAGTTATAAACAGTACTTCCTTGACCAACTGGCTCGCTCTCTCGATGAAGATGGAAGGAGCCAGGAGGCTATTGACATCTGGAAAGAGCTGCCAATAGAAAACACCGAAAACTCCAATACACTTGCTCATTGGGCTTATGCTTACAGCAACATAAATAATCTCGACAGTGCAGTATCTTTGATTACGCGAGCGATAGCTCTGCCTCACAATAGTACTGATGAATTTCTCTGTAGAAATGTCCAATATCAGATTTGGGAGCGTCTTGGAAAGAAATCTGAACTGCCAGACATTGATAGTCTTAGGACTAAGGCTGCCAATTTAGATTATGATGAAAGAAAACTTCCGGAATCCAGTCTTGCAGTCAATAAAAAGAATGAATCAGTGACTCAAGCTGCATGGAGAGAAAGGGATAAGGCGATGAAGAGAAACAATGTTTTCATTGTGGTCGCTTTTATCTTGCTTCTGACATTAGTATTTGCTATCATCTACTATAGAAATCGTAATAAATTGCTTCGTATTGAAAATGAAAATAATCTGCTGAAATTAAAAGACATCGAGATCAATTTGATTGAAAAGGAGCATCAACAGGATGTAGTGGCCCATAAGGTCTCTGATTTATTCAAATCCAGATTTAATATGATAGACAGGATGGCATCTGCTTTTTTTGAGAGTCACGACACAGGAAGCGAACAGAAGCGTCTTTTGATTGAGGCAAAGAATGCTATAGCCGATTTCAGCTCCACCGAGTCCTTGGAGGAAATGGAGAATATTGTAAACACTGCACATAATGACCTTATGAAGCACTTCGATGAAGACTTCCCAAAGTTATCTACATCGCAAAGGAAACTTGCGCTCTTTATTTTCTGCAGACTTTCGTTGCCCTCGATAAGTGTTTTTCTAAATGCTGACCTTCGTAATATCTATGTCTACAAATCCAGACTGAAAAGCACTATATCCAAGAGCGATTCTACCTATAAAGAGCAATATCTTTCGTTTTTCTCATAATTTATTTCTATTGTTGGTTATTGTTAGATTCTTTTATATATCCATATTGATAATCAATATATTATATATGGAAATGTAAGGCGTTGTAGTTGGTAAACAGGAAAATTTATTCTAATTTTGCAAGCGAAAGCAGGATATTCTGCCTATAAATTTTATATAAAAAAAGCAAAATTATGAAGAAGATTTTTTCCCTACTGGCCATTATATTTTGTATGGCTTTTAACGTCGATGCTCTGACATACGAGGAGGCATTTGACTCAATCAAGGCATTGCCTCAAATGAAAGGTGTGGAAGAAGAATTGTTATCGGGTTCCAATGATTTCCTGTCGCTTGGTATTACAGACGGTAAACTTCTTGTTTGGAGTGGACAGAGAAATTTAGAAACCGCTCCCTATTTTAATGAGATTTATAAGATCGTCGGTCAACTTCCTCCTACCGAAATGATTCAATCTTACATGTCAAGTGTTACTGGTTCGATGTTGGCGATATTTGCAAAACCGGTTTTTGGTGATTCAAACAGAATTATAATCCTCGCCGATTCCGCTGAATCCGGAGTTACAGAAGTTCTCATAGGATATATAAACAATGAAAATCTTGAGGCGTTGCGAAATGCAATATTGGTTCAAAGACCAGAAGGTGGCACTGCGATATACCTAAACGCAATAAATTTCTAAACTTCTTTCCCATTTAAGGCTTCATTTCATAAATATGGAGCCTTATTTGGGAAATTCTTTTTCTGACGATCAACTTTTTCTGACGATCAATATGTGGATTTCTAATCAAAAAGTATTCTTAAGAATATTTTTTCTTCAAAAAAACTTAAATTCTTACTCCTTCTTTTGGTAATATTATAATTATTTTGTAAATTTGATGCGTTGAAGAAACATAATAACAAATATTTAATATGTCAGCTATGAAGTTCAAAATAGATTTGAAATATGCTGCGATTCAAGCACTCAAATATATTGCTGCCTATATAATAGCCGCTTTATTCATTTTGTATCTTCTCAACTTGCAAGACCCGGAAGGTTTCATTATATCAAGTCTATTGGCTGCTATTACAGTATACTTCATTTGTTTCTTTCCAAGAAGCATTGTGATGTACAATGGCATCATCAGTTTTTCAGGAAAAACATCTTATGATCGAATATACCTTGACTTGGCTGACATCCGAAAAATAGAAGTGGACTCTAAACTATATAATACGGTGACATTTTTCACTAAATCAGGAACAGAGTACACTCTACATCCCACGGACCCGGCAGCCTTAATTTCAAGTCTCCACTGACAACGCAAAAAACACTTTTTATAATTCTTTTAATTTAAAACGAATAGTCATGAATTTTACTACCTTTACTATGTTTCTTCCTTTTTTAGGTGTAGTCTATGGAACCTTTCTCGGTATGTATATCAGAAGCGATAAGAAAACATCAAAGAACAAAATCGCATTGATAATCTCAGGAATTTTAATAGTTTTAGTGTGTGCTTTTGTTCTTGTGAAAGCCTATTCCTTACGATAGTAATATTTATTTGAGGGTTTCTATCCTCGAATGATTAATATGTAATGAATTGCAGTAGGACTTTTTCAAAGTTTTGCGTCATATAGATAAACATTAAAGTTACAAATATATGAGACAAGTATTTTTGCTTATGATTCTTCTTTCTCCGCTGATCTGTTTCGGACAAGTAATAGAAAATGACATCAGTGTAAAAACATACGCTGTTCCTGACAGCGTGAACAAAAGTCTTTCAAACTATAAGGTGTCGGATCCATCAGCTAATGCATCCAATAATACATCCCTCAACCAATTGCCTAAGCCGATATCAGAATTTGATAGCCTAATGTATTTAGCTCCAATTAATTCGGCAAATACTTATGTCCCTCCCGGCTCAGCCATCATCCCATTATGGAAAAACGCCCAATTCGTTGCAACCGGAGATATAAGAGATTACCCGGGGCTGATGCAAATTCACAGCGGTACAATTGGTATAAACCAAAATATTGGAAACTTTTCTCTTTATGCAGGAGCGATAGCTAACAAATATGGTTACTTTAATGGTCTGACCACTCAATATGGAGTTGCCGGCAATATACAATATCGTTTTAATCCAAAACTTTCATTCAAAGCATTCGGTACCTACTATTTTGGAAAGCCAAATGGTTATCCAATGATCCCTGCGATGGTAGGCTACTATGGGGTATCAAACTTTGGTGGATACATGAGCTATCAATTCAATCAAACCTTTGGAGTAGACGTTGGGGCACAAGCCGTACAGCAATTCGGCACAAACAAATACTATATCGAACCGATTGTGACCCCAACAGTCAAATTAGGAAAAGTAAAGATCGGTCTCCCCGTAGGTCAAATCCTCCACGGCATCATCCGTTCCGAAGCCGAAAAACGCTCCCATCATTAATATGGCTTCCTAATCTAATGTGGTCCACTATTTCCTTTTGCAAGAAACCCCGTTTGTTTCTGTGTGAGAAGCTACACTTCGATTCTTATTACATGTTTCCGCCAAACTGCATCCGCAACAACCTGCATCCTTCCCGTTTCTCTTCCTACGAAACTTGACAACGATCCGGATTGCGGAAGCCAGCAGTATTGCTCCCACTATTATATATTGGATAGTCTCGTTCATTGCTTGTCAGATTTTGTTGGAGATGATTTCGAAGAACTTCCCTTCGAAGAACCTTTCTTCTTCGATTTTTCTATCTCCACTACCTGCGTTATCCGTCTATTTGATGGATCCCGAAGCACCGACAGAGTAATCTCATTGATCATACCCTTCTGTTGGGCGATGAACTCAGAAGCACTATAATCCCCTCTCTCAATAGCCCGAAGCCTACCTTCCCATATACCTGTCAACTTAGCACTCTTAAGCAATTCCTCCTTTATAAGCCCAATCAACTCAATCCCGGCATCCGTAGCCCGAAGAGACTTACCTTGCTTTCTTATATATGCTCTCTTATAAAGTATCTCAATGATAGCTGCCCGTGTTGAAGGCCTTCCTATACCGTTAGCCTTCAAAGCCTCACGTAGCTCCTCATCATCCACAGAAGCTCCGGCAGTTTCCATCGCCTTCAGCAAAGTTCCCTCCGTATAATAACTCGGTGGGGTAGTGGTCTTCTTACCAAGGAATGGTTTATGTGGCCCCCTCTCTCCCTTTACAAACTCTGGAAGCGACTTTTCCTGATCCTTGGAGTCTTCATTTCCTTCCTCCTTATTTTGCGGCTGATCATTTCCATTATTCCATTCATACACACTCTTCCATCCCGGCTCAGCTATCCTCTTCCCCGAAGCTTTGAACTCTATCTTTCCGGCTTTCCCCTTAATCTGTGTCTGGTCAAACACACAGTCTGGAAAGAATACGGATATAAACCGACGTGCCACAAGGTCATATACCTGCCATTCCGGCTTAGACAGCATCTGCGCAGGTACTCCTGTAGGAATGATTGCATGGTGGTCAGTGACTTTGGAGTTGTCAAAAACCTTCTTGCTCTTCAATAACTTCTTGCCACGAATAGGTTTCAATATCTCCTGATAATACCCAAGTCCATTTAGAATAGGTCCGCATTTCGGGTAGACATCATCCGTCAGATAAGTAGTGTCTACGCGAGGATAAGTTGTGAGTTTCTTCTCATAGAGAGCCTGAATGGTCTTCAAAGTCTCATCCGCACTCAAACCATACTTTTTGTTTGCCTCCACCTGAAGGCTCGTAAGGTCAAAGAGCCTTGGAGGAGCTTCTTTTACTTTCTTCTTAGTAACTTCTGTCACCTCAAACTCACTCTCAGCAGCCTCTTTAAGCTTTCCTTGTCCTTCCTCCTCTGTCTTGAAAGCCTTCACATTGGAAGTGAATGTGACATCTCGATACAATGTCCTCAACTCGTATGTGGTGGTAGGAACAAAATTCTCAATCTCTTTCTGTCGGTTTACTACAAGCGCAAGGGTAGGAGTCTGCACCCTACCAACAGAAAGGACATTCGCATTGCCATATCCTTCTCTTTTCTCGGCATATTTGAGTGTATACAATCGTGTAGCGTTGATACCCAAAATCCAATCCCCAATTGCCCTGCATAGTCCGGCTATATATAAACTCTCCAGCTCCTTTTCAGGCTTCAGGTGCTGAAACCCTTCGCGGATAGACTCATCAGTAAGCGAAGAAATCCAAAGTCTCTCAACAGGTTTCTTGCATCCCGCCTTCTGCATCACCCACCGCTGGATCAATTCGCCCTCTTGCCCGGCATCACCGCAGTTTATGACCTTGTCACATCTCTGAATTAGCCGCTCGATCACTTCAAACTGATGCTGGATACCCTTGTCATCCTTAAGCTTGATTCCAAAACGTTCCGGTATCATGGGCAAAGCTGAGAGCGACCATCTCTTCCAGTCGGGAGTATAGTCCGCCGGGTCTTTCAGCTCACATAAATGGCCAAAAGTCCATGTAACGCAATAGTCATTTCCCTCGAAATATCCATCACGCCTGACTCCAGCTCCCAGTATCTTTGCAATATCGGCTCCAACACTCGGTTTCTCAGTGATACACAAAATCATACTCAATCTCTTTAATTTTTAATCTTTCATCCCCCTTAACTCTCCACTCTCCACTCTCCACTCTCCACTATTCACTGTTCACTGTTCACTATTCACTCTCCAAACCCTTCGCCTCCTCCCATATCTCATCCATCTCTCCAAGGGTCATATCTTTAAGATTCTTCCCCATCTCCTTCGCTTTGGCTTCAAGATAATTGAATCTTCTGATAAATTTCCTGTTGGTGAGTTCCAAAGCATTTTCCGGAACTACACCATAAAGACGCGCCGCATTGACCACAGAGAAGAAGAGATCTCCAAACTCCTTCTCAATACCCTCCTTGTTATCGGCTTTGATTTCTGCCTCAACTTCAGCAGTCTCTTCCTTCACTTTATCCCATACCTGATCCGGCGAATCCCAATCAAACCCGACATGAGCTGCCTTCTCTTGAATCCTGTAAGCCTTTATCAAAGCAGGAAGCGAACCAGGAACCCCCGATAAAACTGTCTTGTTCCCATCCTTCTCCTTCAACTTTATCTGCTCCCAATTATCGGCCACAGCATCGGCAGTTTCTGCCTTGACGTTACCATATATATGTGGATGGCGGAAAATCAACTTGTCTGTAAGCGCTGTGCATACATCAGCTATGTCAAATTGTCCTTTTTCATCAGCAATCTTGCTGTAGAACGCCACATGCAGAAGAACATCCCCAAGTTCCTTCTTTATGTTTGGCACGTCCTCGCCCATGAGTGCATCGCAAAGTTCATACACTTCTTCTATCGTGTTTGGACGAAGTGATTCATTAGTCTGTTTCCTGTCCCATGGGCACTGCTCCCGAAGCGTATCAAGCACTTCGAGCAATTGCCCAAACGCTTCCATTTTTTCCTCTTTCGTATGCATATCTTATTCTCATATAAATTATTCAAAATTCCTTTTTTTGCCCACGGTACTTTGGCAAATGCCCGGAGGGCTTTTTATCTTGTTAACCCCGAGCTTCAGCTCGGGGAAATCATGCCGATGAGACTGTGACCCCGGAGGGGTCAAACAAAAATTCCCTCTGTAGACAAGAAATATACTGCAAAATTACTAAAAATTCGCCAAAAATTACTATCTTTGCCTTTTGAAATCTATTGGCTTGTGCGTTTTTTTGTAAATCTTGACACCCATATAAGTGTTAGGCTAATAGTAACTAAATGATTATTAATGGATAAAATATTAGATACAAGAAAAGTTGATAAGTTCGACAAGCTTCTGGAAGGTGTTTCGTCGATTGTATTGACGTGTCATGTCCGCCCTGATGGCGACGCCATTGGAAGCACTCTCGGTTGGATGCACGTTCTTGAGTCTTTAGGAAAATCTGTGGCTGTCGTTGTCCCCGACAACGCTCCTCGTTCTTTGTCTTTCCTTCCTGGTTTCGACCGCATGGCTGTATTCACTCGCCATGAGGAATATTGCGAAAAACTTTTTCGCAATGCTGAACTCGTGATTTGTTGCGACTTCAATCATCCTTCCCGACTCGACCGTATGCAGCGTTTGCTTGATGAGTGCATGTGCCCTAAAGTTCTGATCGATCACCATGTGGAGCCTGCTCCTTTTGCTGACATTAATTTCTCTTTCCCGGATATGTCAAGCACTTGTGAACTCTCTTTCCGTGTGATGGCCGAGTTAGGGCTTTACTCAGAAATCAATCTCGAGTGTGCAACTTGTCTGCTTACCGGTATGATTACAGATACCAAAAACTTCACAGTCAACTGTAAGAGTCCGGATATTTATGAAATTCTTCAACGTCTTCTTGAAAAAGGTTGTGATAAGAATCGGATCGTGCGTCTCGCGCTAATGGAGAAAAGTTATGGAGCTTTGATGCTTGAAGCTTTCGCAATTTCTCAGAAGATGGAAATCTTCCCGGAGTTTCACGGCTCTATTATTACTCTCGACAAAGAAGAATGTGAAAGATTCCATTATGAAAAAGGCGATACTGAAGGCATTGTCAACCGTCCGACTGAAATCCGGGGCATTACTTTCAGCTTCTTCCTCCGTGAAGATTCCGATTGCATAAAAGTTTCTGCGCGTAGTATCATGGATTTTCCTGTCAATGAGATGTGTAAAGAGATTTTTGGTGGTGGTGGCCACGTGATGGCTGCAGGAGCAGAATTTTACGGTTCTCTCGAGGATTGCAAAAGACTGCTTATCGAATCTTTCCCAAAATATTCTCACCATCTAAAAGGCCGAACTGAGAAACTCGACTTCTTCGAAATTCAACCCAACAAAAAATTATAAGACTTATAAATCTTATAAGACTTATAAAACTTATAAATCATAAAAAAACAAATAAGAAAAAATGAAATATTCTTTCTCTATATTTTTGATGTTGCTTCTCTTCTTCTCTTCATGCAGCAAGACAGAGAGTTATTCCGACCTTCTTAAAAAGGAGCAAAAGGCAAGCAACTGGTTCTTGGCTCAACAGAAGGTTTGCAACGTTATTCCTGCCGACAGCATCTTCCTTGAAGGTAAAGATGCCCCTTTCTATAAAATGGATGATGACGGATACATCTATATGCAAGTGATTAAGTCAGGCGACAGGGAACTGCCCAAATCTGGTGCAACCGTATATTTCACTTACACTCGCTGGAATATTGAGACTATGTATACTGACAATACAACTGACATTGCTCCTACAGATGGAAATCAGGACAACTTCATAACAAGTATCGGTAACACTTATTTTATTTATAATAACTTCAGTGTTATTTCCTCCGCAACTTTTGGTTCCGGCATGCAGATTCCGCTCAGCTACCTTGGCTACAATTCAGAAGTAAACATAGTGCTGAAATCCTACTATGGTTTCTCTTCCGACAATACCACCTGCATCCCCTACCTCGTAAACGTCCGCTACTTCAAAGCCGAATACTAAAAGAATAAAGCAAAATAAATGTAGATGCATTGACTCTTATTTAGTTATATCTAAATTCTAAATTATTCTAAATTCTCAATTCTCAATTAAAATTATGAGCCTAATAAAATCAATCTCCGGAATCCGTGGCACAATCGGGGGCCACAACGGCGACGGTCTCGGAGGAGTAGATATTGTGAAATTCACAGCTGCATACGCACAGTATATCAAAAATGTTAACAATGGCAATGCGGGTAAGATCGTTGTTGGACGCGATGCACGCATCTCAGGTCCAATGGTGTCTCACCTTGTCATAGGCACTTTGATGGCAATGGGTTTCGATGTCATTAATATCGATCTTGCTACTACTCCGACCACAGAACTCGCTGTAGTGGGAGAAGGTGCCGATGGTGGCATTATTCTTACTGCCAGCCACAATCCGATTCAATGGAATGCTCTTAAGCTCCTTGACAGAAACGGCGAATTCTTGACCGATGCAGCTGGAAAAGAGGTGATCCGCATCGCTGAAGAGGAAGATTTTGTTTTTGCCGATGTGTTGGATCTTGGTGCAGAATATGTCAACAATACTTGGGGTGAACGCCACATCGATATGGTAAAGGCATTAAAGCTTGTTGATGTTGATGCTATTGCTAATGCTAATTTCACTGTGGCTGTTGATGCAGTGAATTCTGTCGGTGGTATCGTCATCCCTCGTCTTCTTCGAGCTCTCGGTGTTAAGAACATTATCGAACTTAACTGCGAAGCAAATGGTCACTTTGCTCATACTCCCGAACCTATTCCGGAAAACCTTACTCAGATCGCCGATCTAATGAAGCAGGGTAGAGCCGACGTAGGGTTTGTAGTCGACCCGGATGTCGATCGTCTTGCGATTGTAATGGAAAATGGTGAGATGTTCGTTGAAGAATACACTCTCGTCGCAGTGGCTGATTACATCCTCTCGCACACTCCTGGCTCTACTGTCTCTAACTTGAGCAGCTCTCGTGCCCTTCGCGACGTAACTCACCGTCATGGTTGCGACTACAATGCTGCTGCTGTTGGAGAGGTCAATGTGGTGGCCAAGATGAAAGAGACAGGTGCCGTGATAGGCGGAGAAGGAAACGGTGGTGTAATTTATCCAGAGCTACACTACGGTCGTGACGCTCTCGTTGGCGTGGCCATTTTTTTGACATTACTTGCAAAATCAGGTAAAAAAGTCAGTGAACTTAAGCTAACCTATCCTCCCTATCAAATTGCAAAGAATAAGATTCAGCTCACTCCCGACATTGACGTGGATGCAATCCTTCTCGCAGTAAAAGATAAGTTTGCCGGTTGTGAAATCACAGATATCGATGGCGTTAAGATCGACTTCCCGGAGTCATGGGTTCATTTGCGCAAATCAAACACCGAGCCTATCATACGCATCTACAGCGAAGCTGAGACTATGGAAAAAGCCCAAGCTCTCGCCGAAGAAATCAAATCCGTAATAGCCTCCCTTTAGTAGCAAGCATGCTCCGCATGCGTTCAAAATTCTCAATTCTCAATTCTCAATTACCAATTAACATAAATGTTAAAAAAATTCTTCCTAAATCTCCTCTCATCCTTTGTCGGTGCATGGATAGCCATGGTGCTATTCTGTGTTGTGGCGGTATTCGTTGTGATTGGAATAGCGGTTCGTCTTGGAGGTGACGACGATTCTAAGTCTACAAAAGTCTCTTCCGATTCTGTCTTAGTCCTCGACTTAACCGGAACAATTACAGAAACCCCCGAATCAGGCCAGATTGATTTCCTTTCTCTCGCTTACGGTGATGGCGTTGACTCTCCTACAGCTCTTAATGTCCTTGTAGATGGAATCCGTGAAGGAAAAAACTCAAAGGATATAAAGGCTATGTATATTAAATGTGGTCACCCGTTAGCTTCTCCAGCCACTCTCAATGCTATCCGGATGGCAGTAGCGGATTTCAAAAAGAGCGGAAAGAAAATCTATGCATACGCCGATGCAATGACTATGGGCGACTATTTTGTGGCCTCGCAAGCCGATAGTCTTTTCTTAAATCCGGGTGGTATGTTGGAAGTCTCAGGTCTGGGAGGAACAACTCTTTTCTTCAAGGATCTCCTTGATAAGATAGGTGTAAAGATGACTCTCGTTAAAGTCGGTACTTTTAAATCGGCTGCCGAACCCTATATCTCCAATCAAATGAGTGCTCCGGCTCGTGCCCAACTCGACACTCTTTATGGTTATATGTGGAAATATATAGGAGATGCTGTCGCTGAAGGCCGCAAGTCTCTCAATGAAGAGGCTATGAATAAGGCCGCAAATGAGTTTATCGTGTTCCAACCCTCCTCTGAAGTCCTCAAGCAAGGCTATGTCGACCGTCTTGTTTATGAGCGACAGATCGACGATATCGTAGGTCGATTAGTTGATAAAGAAGGAAAAGATGTGAAGTATTATACTCCGGAGACTCTTTCCGAAAATTCTAAGTGGGGGAAGGGATACAATGACAAGAATAAAGTGGCAGTCCTTTATGCTACTGGTGAGATTCAAGAGCATGCTAAAAGTGGAATTGACTGCTATCGCCTTGTTCCTCAAATCACTGAATTGGCAGATGATGATAATGTGAAGGCTCTTGTGCTTCGTGTCAACTCTCCTGGTGGTTCTGTCTTCGGAAGCGAGCAGATAGGGGAGGCCCTTGACTATTTCAAATCTAAAGGAAAACCCCTGATAGTCTCAATGGGTGATTATGCCGCATCGGGGGGCTATTGGATTTCCTGTACTGCCGATAAGATTTATGCCGACCCTCTGACCATCACGGGCTCAATCGGTATCTTCGGACTGTTCCCATCTGCAGAAGGTCTTGTAAAAAAACTTGGAATAACTCCTCAGACTGTATGTACTAACCCCGGCAAAGAAATTTCTCTCTTTGACGATCCTACCACTGAACAGCTTGATGTTCTACAAACTTATATCAACGACGGATATTCTCGTTTTGTAAACCGAGTTGCTAAAGGAAGAAAAATGAAGGAAGAAAAAGTCCGTCAGATTGCTGAAGGTCGTGTCTATGGTGCTGAACAGGCATTAAAACTAAAGCTGATTGATAAACTCGGATCTCTTGACGATGCTATAGCCTATGCGGCCTCCGAAGCCGGTCTGAAAGAGGATAAATTTGGCATAGCTGTCTATCCAAAATACAAGCCTGATTTCCTGGATCTTTTGAAGTCTCAGGGGCTCGACCAGTTGAATATGGAGATAGCCAAGATTGCTGGTCAGAATCCTGAATCTGTCATCATTAATGAGACAGCCAAGATTCTCCGCCGCTCTCCATGGCAAGCCCGAATGAATCCCCTCGCCGTCCGATTCAATTGAACTGAACCCGTCAATTCACACTTCTTTTTCCAACACTACAGATGAATAAATATCTAAATTACGCTTTGACTCCTTTCTCCTGGCTCTACGGATTCGGGGTCTACGTTCGCAATAAATTTTTCGACTGGGGAATATTGAAGGAGACATCCTTCAATGTTCCCGTTGTCGGTGTTGGAAATATTACGGTTGGTGGGACGGGTAAGACCCCTCATGTGGAATATATTCTCGAATGTCTGAGATATAAAAGAAATATCGCAGTCCTTAGCCGAGGCTACAAGCGTAAGACACGTGGTTTTATAGTCGCTTCAGCTAAAAGCACTCCTGATGATATAGGCGATGAACCCCTCCAAATATATGAAAAATTTGGTGGCACGGTCAAGGTTGCTGTTTGCGAAAGTAGGGTTAAAGGGGTAAGGGAACTTATCAAACAATTCCCAAAAATCAATCTCATTGTCCTCGACGATTCTTTCCAGCATCGCTATATTAAGCCGAAGGTCAACATTATGCTGATGGATTATTCTCATCCGGTCTACTCCGACAATATCCTTCCATTAGGACGTATGCGGGAAAGCAGTGATGCTAAATATCGCGCCGATATGGTCATCACAACTAAGTGTCCGTCGGATGTGTCTGCGCTTGATATGCGACTTGTATCAAAGCATCTTGAATTGATGCCTTATCAAAAACTTTATTTTTCTACTTTCGATTATGGAGGTCTTATTCCGGTTTTTCCCGACGACTGTACTGATCGAGTGCTCATTA
Organism: uncultured Sangeribacter sp.; assembly: GCA_964634905.1. GTDB lineage: Bacteria > Bacteroidota > Bacteroidia > Bacteroidales > Muribaculaceae > Lepagella. The sequence continues at coordinate 22,541 of CAZWJO010000010.1, read as the reverse complement.
ATGATCTTACTGAAGATGATTCAGTGATTCTTCTCACAGGGGTTGCCAATCCGCGTCCATTCGTCAATCATTTCAGAGAATATCCATTTAAGAAAAAGGTTCTTCATTTTCCTGATCATCATGATTTCAAAAAGTCTGACTTAAATAAGATATTGAAAAAGTTTAATGAAACTCCCGGAAATCGCAAATTGATCATCACAACTGAAAAGGATGCGATGCGTATAAGCCACAATCCTTATTTCCCAGTAGAACTCCGTCCATTAATTTTCTATATGCCTATAGGAGTCCGGATGCTCGACACAAACTTCGGCTACGATTTTGTCCCCGACCTCCTTCAAGCCATAGAAAAATAATCAGATCCTCGCTAAAATGCCCTAATTTATTTCTCCTAAAGCTCTTACCCCTTAAGGCCTCTAAAGCCTTTAAAGCCCTTAAAGCCCCTTAACCACTCAATAAAACTCAAATACAATGGAAAAATCAATATTAGACAAAATCCAAGAGACTTCAGATTTCATACGCGATAAAGTCTCCAATTTGCCTGAAGTGGCTGTTATTCTCGGTTCCGGACTCGGCAACCTCGCCGACAATATGGATATACAAACGGAAATCGACTATCATGATATCCCCAATTTCCCGGTTTCTACAGTAGAAGGACATGCCGGCAAACTTATATTCGGCACGCTTGGTGGAAAATACATTATGGCTATGAAAGGCCGTTTCCACTATTATGAAGGCTATGATATGAAGCAGGTGACTTTCCCAATCCGTGTCATGAAATCTCTTGGTGTCAAGACTCTTTTCGTAAGTAATGCGGCCGGAGGAATGAATAAGGAATTCCGTGTCGGTGACGTTATGGTTATCACCGACCACATTAATCTTTTCCCCGAAAACCCTCTCCGTGGCAAGAATTATGACTCTCTCGGAACTCGTTTTCCAGCTATGACTGAAGCATACAAAAAAGACCTTATTAAGTTAGCAGATGATATTGCTGATGAAGAGAGCCTTCGCCTTATGCATGGAGTATATGTTGGTACTCCCGGTCCTACATTCGAAACTCCTGCGGAATACGAATATTTCCGCATCATTGGTGGCGATGCTGTGGGCATGTCTACTGTTCCCGAAGTGATTGTAGCAAACCATGCAGGAATGAAGGTCTTCGGTCTTTCCGTCATTACCGACCTCGGAGGAAAAGACGTCGACTATGTTCCGACCCACGAAGAAGTGCAACAAGCAGCTGAAAAAGCCTCTCCAGTAATGGTCAAGCTTATCACCAAAATGCTCTCCCGCCTCTAATTGTCTGATTATCTTATCAGTTTTTGATCTACAAGTAAGCCCGGAGGGCTGATGATTTTGTTAACCCCGAGCGTAAGCTCGGGGATTTGGATTAGCATCAGCAACCCCGGAGGGGTTGAACTTTTAATTTTTTATGCACATGTCCGAAATATCAGATTTAGGCGAATTCGGCCTAATTGATCATCTTACCAAGAACTTCTCATTACGCAACGAGTCTTCCATCCTCGGTGTCGGAGACGATGCAGCTATAATGAACTATGCCGAAAAAGACGTACTCGTGACTACCGACCTCCTTCTCGAAGGAATCCATTTCGACCTTAGATATGTTCCCTTAAAGCATCTCGGCTATAAGTCAGCTATTGTAAACTTCAGCGATATCTATGCGATGGGCGGCACTCCGCGTCAGATTACAGTATCTCTCGGAATATCAAGCCGTTTCTCTCTCGAACATATCGAAGCTCTTTATGAGGGCATACATACCGCTTGCGATATGTATGGCGTTGACCTCGTTGGTGGCGACACTTCAGCTTCTGTGACTGGTCTCGTCATCAGTATTACGTGTCTTGGCGACTGTGAAAAAGGAAAGGAAATCCGTCGCGATGGTGCAAAACCAACAGATCTGATTTGTGTCTCTGGTGATTTAGGAGCTGCATACATGGGGCTGCAACTCCTCGAGCGTGAAAACCGTGTAAGCGCAAATGCGGGAAAAGATTTCCAACCCGACTTCTCTGGTAAGGAATATATCCTTGAGCGTCAACTTAAGCCGGAAGCACGACGCGATATTATTGAGGCTCTTCACAAGGAAGGCATTACTCCTACTTCAATGATGGATGTGAGCGACGGTCTCTCTTCCGAACTCCTCCATATTTGCAAGAAGTCGAATACAGGTTGCCGAGTCTATGAAGACAAGATTCCTATCGACTATCAGACTGCCCTCATGGCTGAAGAATTGAATATGAATCTTATTACTGCTGCAATGAACGGAGGCGAAGACTATGAACTCCTCTTTACAGTTCCTCTTACTGATCATGATCGTATCGAGAATATTAAAGGAGTAAAAATGATAGGCTATATTACTGCTCCGGAACTGGGATGCGCCATGATCACCCGCGACGGTCAGGAATTCCCCCTAAAAGCACAAGGCTGGAACGCCTTCACTCCCGAAAATAAATAATTTCTTTTCCAAAATGGGTCAGGTAGCAAATTGCTGGCTGACCCTTCCTGTTTTCTATCTGTTGTTTGTTTAGGTGTTTGAGCCTCTGGCTCGGATTCTCACAATGTTGCATTAACTCATTCCAACGTGATTTTAATTTATTTAACACTGATTTTATGCCGTATACAAAACTAAAGTGTTAAATTTGCAGTCGATTTAACAGTTATGGCTTTATCATTCTAAAAGTAAAGCCTCCTAAACCCTTAAAATTATTTAGAAAAACAACTGAAGCCCCTATGGAACAGACAGTTAATATTCGCGAACTCAATGATCGCATCGCTGCCAAAAGTAATTTCCTTAGCATGATCCGCAACGGCATGGATCAGCGTATTGTAGGTCAGAAGCATTTGGTCGACTCTCTTCTTATTGCTCTGCTTTGCAACGGTCATGTCCTCCTTGAAGGTGTCCCTGGTCTCGCAAAGACTCTCGCGATTAAGACTCTTGCTAACATTGTTGACGCAAAATACTCTCGTATTCAGTTTACTCCCGACCTTCTCCCTGCCGACGTAATCGGTACTCTAATTTATAGCGTAAAGAAAGAGCAGTTTGAAGTGAAAAAGGGCCCTATATTTGCTAATTTCGTTCTTGCTGATGAAATCAACCGTGCCCCGGCTAAAGTGCAGAGTGCCCTTCTCGAAGCTATGCAGGAACGTCAAGTGACTATTGGCGAACAGACTTTCCCTCTCGATCGCCCATTCCTCGTGATGGCCACCCAAAACCCGATCGAGCAAGAAGGCACTTACCCTCTCCCGGAAGCTCAGACCGACCGTTTCCTTCTAAAGGTAATTATTGGTTATCCTAACAAGCAGGAAGAAAAACAGATCATCCGTCAGAATATTCGTGGCACTCTCGATGATGTCCGCCCGGTAGTGTCTACTCAAGACGTTCTCGAGATTCAGAAACTCGTCCGTGAGATTTATATCGACGAGAAAATCGAAAATTATATCGTCGACATTGTGTTTGCAACGCGTAATCCCGAAGCCGCAGGCTTGAAAGATCTTGATGGGATCATCGCATACGGTGCTTCTCCTCGTGCCTCTATTTCTCTTGCTCTCGCTGCTCGTGCTTACGCATTCCTACAGGGAAGAGGATATGTTATCCCGGAGGATGTCCGCGCAGTTTGTCACGACGTGATGCGCCATCGTATTGGACTTACATACGAAGCTGAGGCCAACAACATCTCTGCCGACGAGATTATCTCCCGAATCCTCGACAAAATTCAAGTCCCCTAAATGTATCGTAAAACGCAAAACGTACAACGTAAAACGCAAAACGCAAAACGTACAACGTAAAACGCAAAAATGGACTCCAAAGAACTCCTAAAGAAAGTACGCAAAATTGAAATAAAATCGCGTGGTCTCTCCAACAATATTTTTGCTGGAGAGTATCACACTGCATTTAAAGGGAGGGGTATGATGTTCTCTGAGGTCAGAGAGTATCAACCGGGCGACGATGTGCGCGACATCGACTGGAATGTCACTGCCCGTCACAACAAACCCTATGTAAAAGTCTACGAAGAGGAACGTGAACTTACAGTGATGCTTCTCGTTGATGTCAGCGGAAGCCGTGATTTCGGAGCAGTTGGGCAAGTGAAACGCGAGTTTATCGCTGAAATAGCTGCCACTCTCGCATTCTCATCCATCCAAAACAACGATAAAGTTGGCGTTATCTTTTTCAGCGATAAGGTGGAAAAATTTATACCCCCTCAGAAAGGACGTAAACATATATTGTTCATTATCCGTGAAATAATCGATTTCAAACCCGAACATCGCTCTACTGACATCAACGCTCCTCTTGTCTTCATGACAAATGCACTGAAAAAGCGTTGCTCAGCTTTCCTTCTCAGCGATTTCATTGACTCTCACGATTATTTCAAGTCTCTCTCCATTGCAAACCATAAGCATGATGTGGCAGCTATTCAAGTCTACGACAAGCGTGATGCTAAGATGCCTGATGTCGGGCTCATCCGTCTGCAGGATCTTGAGACAGGTCGAGATTTATGGCTTGATACATCTTCTAAAAGTGTCCGAAAGGCCTACGACAAGGCTTGGTATGAGCGTCAGCAGAATTTTTCTTCTACCACTGCTCGTTGTGGCGTCGATTCTGTCTCTGTAGCTACCGATGAAGATTACGTCAAAGCTCTTATCACTCTTTTCCGCCGTCGTGGTTAATTTGTTTATAATCAAATAATTCTTAATTATATTTTCATAAATGTAAAGCAACTCAATATAACTACTGCATCAATAAATTATGCATTATGAATTAAGAATTATGAATTAGAATTATGTATCGTCTCTCATGACTAAGTCGATTAATAAATATTGGGCTATCATCCTGCTCGCTATCGTCTGTCATTTTAATTCGTTTGCCGATGTTAAAGTGACGGCTGTTCTTGATTCTGACTCTATCTTGATGGGGAGGATCGATACCCTCAGGCTGTTCGTTGACCGTGACGCAGATCGTCAAGGTGTTTTCCCTCTCTTCAATAAGATGGGACCGGAAGGATTTGTCACTCTTATTGGTGACACCATTGAACTCGGTATGCCTCGGATGGATACTGTAAAGCGTGAAGGTTCTCGTATTGTAGAGCGTCTCGTTGTCCCGGTTCAGGTGTTTGATTCCGGTTATTATCATCTTCCTCCTTTTATTTATATGTCTGCTACTGATTCAGCTGCATCGAATGTAGTAGCTCTCAATGTGTTTCCTGTGAAGGTTGGCGAGAATGATGCGATCTCTGACTATCAGGATATAACTAATCCATCAGATCGTTCTTTCTGGGACTGGATGCCTGATTGGCTATACGACCTTTGGTGGTTATGGCTCCTATTAATTGTCTCAATAGCTGCTGCTCTTTACTTCGGAAGAAGATATCGTAAGACCGGCAAATTCATCACCCTTCCTGAGAAACCGCAGCCTAAACCATGGACTGTCGCTTTGGATCGTCTTGAAAGTCTGAAGTCAAAAAATCTTTGGGAGAATGGTATGGAGAAGGAATACTTTACCGAACTTACCGATATTCTCCGCGATTATCTCTTCAAGCGTTTCGGAATCAATGCCATGGAAATGACTTCTCGTCAAATTATGCAGACTCTTGCTGATCAATCTGACGTCCGCGATAAGCGTGCCTACGTCCGTAAGATTCTTGATATCGCCGATTTCGTAAAGTTTGCAAAAGTTCGTCCTCTCCCCGCTGATAATGTGGCAGCCTTCGAAAATGCTGTCAATTTCATAAATGAGACCATCCCCACAACTCCCGAACTCACTGATAACTCTGACAACCTGACAACTGACAACTCGACAACTGTCAAGAAAGGAGGTTCCAAATGAAATTCCTTCATCCCGGGATGCTTTGGCTTTTGCTTCTTCTTATCCCACTCATTGTTTGGTATATCATCAAGCATCGGAGTGCTAATCCATCTTTAGGAGTCTCTACTCTCCAACCTTTCATTAAGTTTGGTAACTCTTGGAAGGTGTGGATTATCCATCTCTGTTTCGCTCTTCGTCTGATTTGCATCGCTGCAATTATTGTTGCTCTTGCGCGCCCCCAGACCTACGATAGTCTGAAGAATTCCCGTATCCTCGGTACTGATATTATCCTTGCTATGGACATCTCCGGATCTATGTCGGCCACTGACTTCAAGCCAAACCGTTTTGTCGCGGCTAAGGATGTGGCAACTCAGTTTGTCAATTCAAGAGCAAACGACAATATGGGTCTCGTGGTCTTTGCCGGTGAGTCTCTATCCCTTATGCCATTGACTAATGACCGGGCTGCTCTTATTAATGCAATTGCAAATGTTGATATGGGCGATCTAAATGATGGAACTGCCATTGGTGATGGTCTGACAAGCGCTATCAACCGTATCTCACAAGGCAAGGCAAAATCTAAAAGCATCATTTTGCTTACCGACGGTAGCAACAACGCAGGCGATGTCCCTCCGGTCACTGCTGCTCAGATTGCTAAGCAGAAAGGAATTAAGATATATACTATAGGGGTGGGCACTAATGGTAAGATGCAGATTGCTGACCCGTATGGATTCTCTACCACTACTCTTGAGACTAAGATCGACGAACCTCTTCTCAAGAATATGGCGAAGATGACTGGTGGTAAATATTTTCGCGCAAAAGATGAGCGTATGCTAAAGCAAGTTTTTGAAGAAATCGATTCTCTTGAGAAGTCAAGTATCGATGTGAATTCCGTGACTCTTACTCAGGAGGAATTCATGCCTTGGCTTTGGCTCGCTTTCGCTGCTCTCGCTCTTTCCCTTTTGCTTCGTTATACAATTATTAGAAGAATACCGTAATGTTTACGTTCGCATATCCAGCTTTACTCGTTCTTTTGGTAGCAGTGCCTGTAGTGGTATTGCTCTATCTCCTCGCTCGCTATGCAAGGAAGAAGAAACTTGATAAGTTCGGTCAATATGATTCAATTAAGGATCTTATGCCCGAAGTGTCTAAATATAAGCCCCCTTTGAAGCTCGCTCTTGAAGTGGCGGCTCTTGCCTGCCTTGCGCTGGCTCTATGTCGTCCTTGGGGTGGTGTGCATTCCTCTAAATCTGAAAAAGAGGGTATTGAAGTGGTGATAGCTGTCGACGTTTCTAACTCGATGCTCGCTTCTTCTACTGCTGACAATTCCGGAACATCCCGTATGAGAGCGGCTAAGATGGTTCTTGAAAAACTTATCAATCGTCTTGATAATGACCGAGTAGGATTGATTGTATATGCTGAGGATGCTTATACTCTCATCCCGGTGACGAGCGATTATGTTTCAGCTAAACTTTTCCTCAACTCTATCGACCCTTCTCAGTATGATAATCAAGGCACTAATATTGGGGCTGCAATCGACCGGGCTGTGAAGTCGTTCACTCCGGATGATAATGTGGGTAAGTCTATTGTGCTCATAACTGATGCCGAAGAACTCGATGATGAGGCTGGTGCTGTGGATGCTGCTCGTCAAGCAAAGAAGAATCATATTCAACTTAACGTGGTTGGTGTTGGTTCCCCTACTCCGGTCCGTATTCCTACTAAGTCGGGTCCCATGATTAATCCCGAAACTGGTATGCCCGTCGAGACTGCACTTGATGAGAATCTCGCCGCTAAGATTGCTGGTGCTGGAGATGGCATCTACGTGAATGCTTCCAACCCCGATGCTCTTAATGAACTCGAAAAGCAAATGGATACAGTCAAGAAATCCGCTCTCGAGACAAATGCTTACGCTGTCCACGATGAACTATTCACTATCTTCGGATGGATTGCTCTCGTACTCCTATTTATCGATGTCTTTATCCTCGATCGAAAGATTCGTTGGCTCGATAAGATCACTTTCTTCAAAAAAGAAACTGCTGTAGTCGTTTTGCTTGCAATTTCTGCTGCTTGTGCTTTTGATGCTTCTGCTACCACTAATCGTAAGGAACGCCGACTTGTTACTCAAGGCAATGAACTATACAGAAAAGGTCATTATCTGGAAGCTGCAGAGAAATATCAGCAAGCTCTTAAACTTGAACCTGAGTCAAAAGAGGCTCTATACAATCTTGGTCTTACTTATATCAGAAGAGCAAATGATGCCCAATCTGACTCTCTGAAGCAACAACTTGTGAAAGCTGGTGCAGAAGCTATGCAGGTGGTTGCTCAGGTGATGAAAGAAAAGCCCAATCTCGCTGCTGATGCAATTTTCAATCTCGGAAACATTGCTTTCAACTCTGAAGACTATGCTCAGGCTGTGCAAATGTATAAGCAATCGCTCCGAATTCGGCCTGAAGATGAAAATACCCGTCGAAATCTTCGAATAGCTCAGAAAAAACTGCAAAACCAAGACCAAGATCAAAATCAGGATAAGGATAAGGACAAAGATCAAGACCAAAAGCAAGATCAAGACCAGAATCAAGACCAGAATCAAAACCAGGATCAGAATCAAGATCAGCAGCAAAATCAGGATCAACAGCAGCAGCAACAACAGCAACCTGAAATTAATCCTCAATCTGCCGAGCAGATTCTGCAAGCTATGGAGAATAAAGAAAATCAGACCCGTGCTCGTGTCAATAAAAATGGTCAAGAAGCCGCTGGCCGTTCCAAAAACACCAAACGTTGGTAACCTCAATTCTCAATTCTCAATTATGTAAGCGTATGACCCAATTTAGAAGATACATATTTAGCCTCCTCTTGCTTGCTGTCTCTCTGAGTGCAAGCACCGCAGGAAAGTTTCATCTATCTGTCTCAACTCAGACAGGTGGCGACGACATTGAGGTAGGAGAACAGTTCTACGTCTATATGAAGATCGACGATCTCGAAGGCGAACCTTCAGCCCCCGATGTGCCTGGTGCTATTGTGAAATATTTCACTCTCAGCAGTCAGTCCTCTTCTATGTCAAGTATTAATGGTAAGGTGACTCGTTCAAGTTCTCGTACCTACGTGGCTACTTGCTCCGCTTCTAAGGAAGGTTCTTTCTCTATCGGTCCTTTAACTGTAGATGGAGTTTCAAGCAACAAGGCTTCATATACAATTGTTAAGGCTGGTTCAGGATCCCTCTCTAAGCTGAAGCAACGTCAGCAGCAAAACCAGCCATCTTCTAATCAAGGGGCATATTCGCCAGATCCCGACGATCAGAATCAGGGTCCTAAATTCATTGGAAAGGGTAATGAAAAGCTATTCCTAAAGGCTTCTGTCTCAAAATCCACTGCTTACGAGCAGGAAGCCCTCGTCTATACAGTTAAACTTTATTCTTCATACGCTCCAATCAAGTTTATTGGTGCTACTGAAGCTCCTAAGTTTGATGGTTTTGTGGTCGAAGAGTCCGACGAGACTTCAAAGTCTCTGCACTACGAAAACTACAACGGGCAGGAATATGCCACGGCAATCATCGCAAGATATATTATTTTCCCTCAGATGACTGGCAAACTCACCATCAAGGGTAATACTTATACTGTGAGCACCGATGAGCAGGAGTATTACGACGACCCCTACTTCCGTATGCTTACGGTTCGTCGCCCGATTCAGCTCAATGTAACTCCTAACGATTTGGTCATTGATGTTAAGGCTCTCCCGACTCCTCAACCTGCCGATTTCTCAGGGGGAGTTGGTCATTTCTCTATTTCTTCTTCTCTCCCTTCTGCCGACTTGAAGACCAATCAACCCGCCTCTATAATTTACGAAGTCAAGGGTAGCGGTAATTTGAAATATATTAAGCTCCCTGATCTCAACGCTCTGTATCCGAAGCAACTTGAGGTATTCTCTCCTTCCGCTGAAGTGAATGCTGCTGCTAAAGGTGCTACCGTCTCAGGCAGTGTGAAGTTCGATTATTCTTTTACTCCGCTTGAACTCGGACAGTACCAGATTCCCGAGGTTTCTTTAGTCTATTTTGATCCATCTACTGGCAAATATGAGAAGTCTGTTGCTAAAGGATATCTCGTTGAAGTCGACAAAGGCGCTCTTTCCGAAAAATCTCAGACTAAAAACCGTCTTAAATTTGATGAAAACCTTCTCCCGGTTGGCCGTCTTCACAAGGAGCACTCTGCTTATGTATATTCATTCGGTTATTGGCTCTGGTTCATAATTCCGGCCATAGCTCTATTCATTATTATATTTGTCTATCGTCGTCATCTCAAGAGTGCGGCCGACATCGTCGGAACTCGTATGCGTAAGGCTGGCAAAGTTGCTGCTAAACGTCTCAAGAAAGCTGCTGCTTGCATGAAGTCGGGTGATAGAGAGAAATTCTATGATGAAATGCTTGTGGCTCTCTGGGGATATGTAAGTGCGAAACTCAATATACCTACTTCAGAACTAAATCGTGAAAACGTAGCCCAACGTCTTTCAGAAGCCGGAGCTTCTGAAGAAAGCATCAATAATTTGTTAGCCGTCCTCGACGACTGCGAATTTGCAAAATATGCCCCGGGCTCCGGCGAAGACGAACTGAAGCACGTCTACGACAGAGGCACCGCCGTAATAAACTCCCTCGAAGACTCCAAACTGTGCTGAGGACGCAGTCCGAAGTAAAGAATACGAACTGAAGCAAGTCTACGCCAGAGACACCGCCGAATAAACTCCCTCGAAGACTCCAAACTGTGCTGAGGACGCAGTCCGAAGTAAAGA
>CAZWJO010000010.1:0-11853 GCA_964634905.1 uncultured Sangeribacter sp. | reverse complement strand
AATAAACTCCCTCGAAGACTCCAAACTGTGCTGAGGACGCAGTCCGAAGTAAAGAATACGAACTGAAGCAAGTCTACGCCAGAGACACCGCCGAATAAACTCCCTCGAAGACTCCAAACTGTGCTGAGGACGCAGTCCGAAGTAAAGCTCGCTGCCTGATATTAGCTATTCCTCTGTGTGTCCTCTGTGTGAGTTTAAAAAAAAAGCTGAGCAGTTCGCGCTCTGGGGTAAATTTTTAAAAATATTTAAATCATTATGATTATGACCCATAGATTTTTTGTTGCCATCATATTCTCCCTCCTGCTATCCCTCACATCTACGGCAGCCCCCAACACAGACATTGCCCGTCAGCTCTACGACTCTGGCGACTTCCGCCAAGCCGCCGATGCTTTCCTCTCTATAGCTAAAGTCGACGGTGAATCCCCGGAGCTTCTCTTCAATATTGCCAACTCCTACGCTCAAGCCGGAGATTTAGGCTATGCCATACTCTATTATTCAAGAGCTAATCGTCTCGATCCATCTAACAAGGAGATCAAGAACAATCTCGCATACTTCGCCTCAAAAGTCGAAGACTCAAATCGTGCTGAACTCCGAGGAAAGAAAATCAGCGTAGCTCCCGACCATGAAACCTTCTTCCAGTCGGTAAATCGCATCATCTGTGCCGAAGTAGCTCCCAACGTATGGGCCATCCTCGCTGCAATTCTCTTCATCATTACATTAGGTGCAGTTGTTATTTATCTTTTCTGCAGTGGAATTAGACTAAGAAAAGTGGGTTTCTTCGGAGGAATTCTGACATTTTTTGTGACTATATTCTTCATCATCTTCGCATTTATGAGTGCTTCTTACTATGACTCCCACGACAAGGCTGTCCTGATGACATATAAGACTGAACTCCTCATCGAACCCTCCTCCGATGCGAAACCGGCCACAAACCAACTCTGTCAAGGCACCCGCTTCGACATCATAGCCGAAGAATCCGACGTTGAGGGCCGTCCAACCTGGTACAAAGTCCGCCTTAACTCCGACATCGAAGGCTGGCTCCGTGCCTCCGACATCGCCATCATCTAACCCCCGCTGTGCTGAGGGCGTTAGCCCGAAGTTCAAGTAGGCGACCTGACAATTGTGTCGAAGCCCCAGGCTTCAGTCTGGGGAGAATTCTAAAGCAACTCAGTAGCCTCGTAGAGGCGATTTATGGATTATATAATTCTCTCTCCCATAGTTTTTTATTCTTTCAGACGTCATTTTTATGTTTTATAACACATTTTTTTAATAGAAAAAAATTATGCTATCTCAAAAAAAATGTGTAAATTTGAAACTCAAAAAGTATAATCTAAACCTCAAATACTAATAGTATGAGCAAAACCATCACATTCAACGAACTTCGCAGACTCAAAGACAGTCTGCCCGACGGAGCTACTCGTCGCATCGCCGACCAGCTTAACCTCAATGTACAGACCGTCCGCAACTACTTCGGCGGTGTTAACTATGAGTTCGGTAGGAACATCGGTATGCATATCGAGCCGGGTCCTGACGGAGGAATCGTGGTGCTTGACGACACTACCATCTACGATATGGCTGTCAAGATCCTCGAAGAGGAAAACGCTAAGAAAGCTAAAGCCTAAGCTGACTTCAAAAGTTTTCCAAATTTCCTCTTCCCTGTACTTGTGATAGGTAATTTGTGGATATAAGGGTGGTTTCATTCCGCATCTCGGCATGATCCCACCCTTTGATTTGCCATATATTCTAAATTAGAAGATAATTCTCAATTCTCAATTACAAAGAATGCACTTTGCAGAAATAGAATCCAAACTTAACTTCGACTCAATCCGAGCCGAGATCTCATCCCTCTGCTCTTCACGAATGGGAAAAGATGCGGTTGAGGCTATGTCCTTCTCCTCCGACTATGACACTATTCTTAAGCTTCTCCGGCAAACCAATGAGATGCTCTCATTAATCAAATCCGGCTCCGACCTCCCGGGTTCAAACGTCTACGATGTTATCCCTTTCCTTAACGAAATCAAAGCTGCCGGTTCTTTCATGGCTCCCGACCGCCTCAACGCACTCGGCAAAATGCTGGCTTCTATTTCTGAAGTGAGAAACTTCTTCTCCCGTTCTGATGAAGACGGCTCCACCCCTCTATATCCTCAACTGAAAAAAGAATTCGAAGGTCTTGTTTCCTTCCCCGCCATAGAAAGAGAAATCGAAAGATGCGTAAATAAATTCGGTGAGATAAAAGATAATGCATCCCCCGAACTTTCAGAGATTCGCCGTAGCATCTCCGCAGCTAATGGTTCTATTGCAAGAGCAATGCGCCGTGTTCTCGACCGGGCTGCTGCTGATGGCATCGTTGATAAAGACACATCTCCATCTATGCGCGACGGCAGAATGGTTCTTCCTGTTTCAGCTGCAATGAAGCGTCGCGTCAATGGTATCATCCATGATGAGTCTGCCACCGGAAAAACCGTCTTCATCGAGCCCGCTGAAGTCGTTGAAGCCGGAAACCGTCTGCGGGAACTGCAAATGGAAGAACGACGCGAGATTATCCGTATTCTTATTTCCATCGCAAACCTCATCCGTCCCGATATCGACCTTATCGAAGCCGGATGTCTATCTATAGGTTATCTCGACTTTATCAAGGCAAAGGCTCAGTTTGCTAATATTGTTAATGCTTCACTTCCTCATATTGAAAAGAAACCCGAAATCGATTGGTTCAACGCTTATCATCCGGCTCTTTTCCTTACTCTGCGTCTGCAGGGTAGGAGTGTGGTGCCAATGAACCTTCGTCTTGATTCAAAACATCGTTTCTTAATTATTTCTGGTCCAAATGCTGGTGGTAAATCCGTAGCTCTCAAGACTGTCGGTATCGTCCAATATATGATGCAATGTGGTCTTCTCCCGACTCTCTACGATAATTCCCACATGGGTATTTTCGAGAATATTCTTGTGGACATCGGTGATGAGCAATCAATGGAGAACGACCTCTCTACATATTCTTCTCATCTCCGAAACATGAAGGAGTTCTTACGCAATTCCGGACCTCGTACTCTTGTCCTTGCTGATGAAATGGGCTCAGGTACCGAACCTCAGATAGGAGGTGCCCTTGCCCAATCTATCCTTTTTCGTCTCGGTGAGGCCGGTTGCTTTGGAGTCGTGACTACCCACTATCAAAATCTAAAGACATTCGCCGATGAAACAGATGGTTTCATTAACGGTGCTATGCTTTACGACCGTCAGCATCTTCGTCCCACTTTCCAACTCTCAGTTGGAAATCCCGGAAGTTCATTTGCCTTAGAGATTGCCAGAAATATTGGTCTCCCTTCAGAGGTAATTGATATGGCGAAAGATCTCGTTGGCTCTGATTATGTCAATTCTGACAAGTATCTTCTCGATATAGCTCGCGACCGTAAATATTGGAGCAATAAGCGTCAAAGTATAAAGGAAAAGGAGCAACATCTCGATAAACTCCTCGAAAAATACGAAGACACTGCTTCCGACCTGAAGCAAAAACGTGCTGAAATCCTAAAAGATGCCCGGGAGGAAGCTCAAGAAATTCTTAAGTCTGCTAATGCCCGGCTCGAAAAGGCTATACGAGATATCAAGAATGCTGAGGCTGAAAAAGAGCGTACTAAGCAAATACGACGCGAGCTCGAAGATTATAAAGAAAGTCTCAAAGAGCCAGCTGAAGATAAGTCTGTCCCCGATGCTCTCAAACCTCTTAAACACAAAAGTAAAAAATCTAAAGAAGAATCTTCCAAGAAAAACAAACCGACAGCTGCAAAACCCGAACTCGCTTCAGGAGATTGGGTCAAGATGGATGCCTCCGGTTCTTCTGGTCAAATTATTAGTATACAAGGGAAAAAAGCTGAAGTCGCTTTCGGCCCATTGCGCACCTCTGTCGATATCTCTCGTCTGACACCTGCCCAAAAACCTAAGCAATCCGCAGCTTCCCAGACCTTGACTGTCTCCAGCCAAACCTCCGAAGACAGTAGACACAGGCAATTGAACTTCAAAAACGAAATTGATGTCCGAGGAATGAGAGCCGACGAAGCTATCCAAGCCGTTACATACTTCTTAGACGATGCTGTCCAATTCAACGCCGGCAAAGTACGCATCCTCCATGGCACCGGTCATGGTATCTTAAAGACTCTAATAAGAGAGCAATTAAGAGTAAATCCAAACGTTGTCTCATACCACGACGAAGACGTTCGCTTCGGAGGCGCTGGCATAACAATAGTAAATCTCTCCTAACTCCCCTCTGCATCCCTTAGGTAGTAAGCATGCTCCGCATGCGTCCCACGCCGACAAAACTTTACCCCTCTGTCTGTCCTCTGTGTGAAAAAAATCCCCTGCGCACTCAGCCCCTCTGCTACCCCTGCGTGATACCAGCGTGATAAAAAAATTTGCATAAATCAAAAAAATTAGTTACCTTTGTTCCAAATACCAAAAACTAACCGACTTACCAAATGAAAAACTTAAAAATGTACATCGACGGCAAGTTCGTCGAAAGTAAATCCGGAAAGTGGATCGACGTCATTAACCCTTCCACTGAAGAAGTAATAGCTCGTCAACCGGACGGTAACAAAGAAGACGTCGAAGAAGCTCTCGACGCTGCCCGTCGTGCTCAAAAAGCGTGGGAAAAGACTCCTGCAATTCAACGTGCTGCCTACCTCTTAAAAATGGCTGAAGGCATTAAAGAGCGTCGCAATGAATTTATAGAAATTATCATGCGTGAGCAAGGCAAGACTCGTAACTGGGCTACTATCGAAGTCGATGCTACTATAAGTTATTTCGAATACATGGCTACATTCGCTCGCCACATCGAAGGCGAAATCATTCCAAGCGATAATGTAGGTGAAACCATCCTTCTCACAAAAAAGCCAATAGGGGTTGTTGCCGGAATCCTTCCTTGGAACTTCCCATTCTTCCTCATAGCTCGCAAAGCTGGGGCTGCCCTCATAGCCGGTTGCTCCATCGTACTCAAACCTTCTCAACTTACCCCTGAAAACTGTTGCGTGTTCGCAGAAGTTGTCGACAAAACTGGTCTCCCGGCAGGGCTCTTCAATGTTGTGACTGGTAAGGGAAGCGTAGTAGGTCACGAACTTGCCGCAAGCCCGAAGATCGACATCGTAAGCGTCACTGGTTCTGTAGGTGCAGGCGAAAGTATCATGAAAGATGCTGCCGGTAATATCACCAAAGTTTCTCTCGAACTCGGTGGGAAAGCTCCTGTCATAGTATTCCCGGATGCAGACCTCGAACTGGCAGCTCAAGCTGTTCTCGACAGCCGAATCGGAAACAATGGTCAGATCTGCAACAATGCTGAGCGCCTATACGTCCACAAGGATATTAAAGATGAATTCACTAAGATTCTTCTTGAGAAATTCAAGGCTGTCAAAGTGGCCGACCCATTCTCAGCTGATGACATTGACATGGGTCCTCTCGTTGAGAAGCGTGCTCTCGAAAGCGTTGAAGCTAAAGTGGAAAAAGCTATTGCTCAAGGTGCTAAAGTGCTTTGTGGTGGTCATCGTGTTGGCGACAAAGGTTACTTCTACGCAGCTACTCTCCTCGACGATTGCCGCCAAGATATGGATATTATCCACGAAGAAACCTTCGGTCCTGTACTTCCTATTGTAGTTTGGGACAACCTCGACCAGGTTATCGAATGGGCTAACGACTGTGAATACGGTCTTGCTTCTTCAATATTTACAAACGATATTAATAGTGCTGCCCGTTGCATACGAGAACTTGAATTTGGCGAAACCTACGTCAACCGTTTCCATTTCGAAGCCATCCAAGGATTCCATGCCGGTGTCAAGAAGAGCGGCATCGGCGGCGCCGATGGTAAGCACGGTGTTGAAGAATACCTCCGCACACACGTAACCTACCTCCAAACCCATTAAGCTAATGTAGTAAGCGCACTCCGTGCGCGTCATTAAGCGTTGCTAAGCTAATTATGAATTATGCATTATGCATTATGAATTATTATAACCGTGAAAATAGGACTTTTCATCCCCTGCTACGTAGACGCCCTGTACCCTGAGGTCGGGGTGTCTACTTACAAACTTCTCCGAAGCTTAGGCCTCGAAGTCGACTATCCCGAAAAGCAGACTTGCTGTGGACAACCAATGGGCAACGCTGGTTTCCAACAAAAATCTGAAAAACTCGTCAAGAGTTTTGACGAGCTCTTCCGTGCCTACGACTACGTGGTAGCTCCCTCAGCCAGCTGCACCGCCTATGTACGCCTCTTTCATCCCAAGATTGTAGGTCATGAATGTGAGGCCGCTGGTAAGACTGTTGATTTAGTTGAATTCCTCCACGACATCCTAAAGGTAAAATCCCTCCCGGCAAAATTCCCCCACAAGGTGAGCCTACACAACAGCTGTCACGGTGTCCGCGAACTCGGTCTTTCCTCACCAACAGAACGAAATATTCCAAAATTCAACAAAATCAAAGATTTATTGAATCTGGTAGAAGGGATTGAAGTCTTCGAGCCTGAACGTCCCGACGAATGTTGTGGCTTCGGAGGTATGTTCTCAATAGAAGAAAAAGGCGTTTCCACTAAAATGGGACAAGACAAGCTCCGTCGGCACATAGCCACTGGTGCCGAATTCATCACTGGTCCCGACTCCTCATGCCTAATGCACATGCAAGGAATAGCCAACAAACAGCACCTCCCCATAAAATTCATCCACATAGCCCAAATCTTAGCCGGTAATAATAAATAAAAAATTAAATGCATAATATTATGAGTATTTTTCGCTTAATGTTTAGCGGCAAATAATTATGCATTATGCATTATGAATTATGCATTGTAATTTAGAATGAGTACTATTCACGCAAAAAGAGCAAACGAATTCGTAAAAGACACCGCCAAAGTCGATCGTCACGACGCCACATTCTGGTCCGTCCGTGTCAAACGTGACACTATGGCCCACGAAGTCCCGGAATGGGAAGATCTTCGCGAGGCTGCCAGTCAAATAAAAAAACATACAGTCACTCACCTGGCTGACTATCTCGAAAAATTCGCCACCAACGCTGAGCGAAACGGTGTCCATGTTCATTGGGCTAAAGATGCCGACGAATACAACGCCATTGTCCTCAAGATTCTGCAAGACCATAATGTGAAGAAAGTGGTGAAGAGCAAATCCATGCTCACAGAAGAATGTGCTCTCAACGACAATCTGGAAAAATACGGCATAGATGTGGTGGAAACCGACCTCGGCGAAAGAATACTTCAATTGTTAGGTGTTCCACCAAGCCATATAGTGATGCCGGCAATCCACATCACACGCGAACAGGTAGCTGAATGTTTCCGCAAGAATAATATTATCCAAAAGAATGGTCAAGAGGCTGCCGATAGTATGGGTATGGGTGACGACCTCAAAAAACTTGAGGCTGAATCAGACCCGACTTTCCTGACCCGCTGCGCGCGTTTCCATCTCCGAGAGAATTTCATGAATGCTGATTGCGGAATGACGGGCGCCAATTTTGGTATTGCTGAGAGTGGGGAAGTGGTTGTTTGCACCAACGAAGGCAATGCCGATATGTCCACTTCCATCCCTCCATTGCATATCGTATCAATGGGTATCGAAAAACTCATCCCCAACTATGAATGCATGGCTGTTTTCCAGCGTCTCCTCGCTCGTAACGGTACGGGACAACCCACTACGGTCTATACATCACATTTCCGCAAACCCCGTCCGGGAACCGAAATGCATATCGTTCTCGTCGACAATGGTAGAAGTGATATATTGGGAAATGAAGACCACTGGGAGACACTGAAATGCATGCGGTGCGGAGCTTGTATGAATACATGCCCCGTCTACCGTCGGTCCGGTGGCTATTCCTACACTTACTTCATTCCTGGACCAATAGGCATCAATCTTGGCATGCTTAAGGACAGCGATTATAATTTCAATAATTGTTCAGCATGTTCCTTGTGTTGCTCATGCGACAATGTCTGTCCAGCAAAAGTTGACCTCTCTACTCAGATCTACAAATGGCGTCAGCAACTCGACAGCATGCACCATGCCGACCCGATGAAAAAGGCTATGTCCGAAGGAATGAAGATAATGTTCGATCATCCCGGCCTCTACACAACCGCATTGAAAGTAGCCCCGGTAGCCAATTACCTTCCCGACTGGCTCTCAGGTCTCGTAATGGAGCCCTGGACCTACGGCCATTCAATGCCACACTTCGCAAAAAAATCCTTCCACCAACTCTGGAAATCCAACCTCAAAGATTGACTCCATCTTCACAGTGCTGAGGACGCAGTCCGAAGTTCCCGAGTAATTGTAGGGACGCACGGCTCGTGCGTCCTCCACAAAAGCCTTCTCTTTTACTGGCTTCGGCTTTAGCCGAAGTTTCAATAAATTGCCAATATTATGTCATCCAAAGATCAAATCCTAAATACCCTTCGCCAACATACCCGCGAAACCTACGACCTACCCGACCTAAACTTCCCTAAACTGACTTTCCCCGACCCGGTAGCGACCTTCATCCAGACTGCCACCACTGCCGCCGGAGCCAAAGTCATTGAAGTTAAGGAAGGCGACGACCTCAACGTCTTGATCCGCCAAGCCTACCCCGACGCCAAGACTGTCGCCAGTAACATCCCGCGCATCAAAGCCGACAAAAATCCCGACACAGCACCGACCCCTCAATCTCTCGACGGCACAGATGTCAGCGTAGTCCAAGGCTCAGTAGGATGTGCTGAAAACGCCTGTGTCTGGATTCCCCAGACCATGCAGCAAAGAGCTGAAGTCTTCATCTGCAAATACCTTGTCATCCTTCTCGACAAAAAAGACATAGTAAGCAATATGCACGAAGCCTACGCCCGCATCAAAATGCCCGACCTCGGTTTCGGCTGTTTCATCTCCGGCCCCTCCAAAACCGCTGACATTGAGCAAGCCCTCGTCTACGGAGCCCAATCCTTCTGCTCCGTAACCATCCTCCTCCACTAAACCAAATCACCTCATAAAGCGTTTTATAAATAAAACTTAATTAAATTAAATATTATGGAAAATATCAACAACGCAATCCACCGCATCTGGTGGGTACCATTAATCACAGGAATCATCGCAATCGGACTCGGTATATGGTGCTTCTGCTCCCCCGAATCCTCACTCACAGTATTCGCATACGCCTTCTCAATTTGTCTCCTCGTAGCTGGCTTCCTTAACTTAGGTTACTCAGTAGCCAACTTCCGGATGCACACAAACTGGGGTTGGAGCTTAGTCTTAGGCCTCCTTGAGATTATTTGTGCCATCTGGCTCTTCTCAATGCCCGCTGCAAGCCTCGCAATGGGCTTCGCCTGGGCTGCAGGAATCTGGATGTTAGTAGTAGCCATCAACGGCATCGGTGAAGCTGCCTTCTTCTCCCGCTACAGCACAGCCTGGACCGTATGGATGATCATCCTTTTGGTAGCCACAATCTTCTGCGCTGGTTACTTCCTATTCAACCCCGTAATGAGTGGCATAATGGGCTGGTTCTGGATCGGCTTCTCCCTCATCTTCTTTGGAATCTGGCGTATAGCCCTCTCATTCCGCCTCCGCTCCTTCACCCGCTCCCAACTCAACTAAAAAGCGTAGGCATTCTCCCTCCTCGTAGGGACGCACGGCTCGTGCGTCCGCCCCGATAAAACCGAATTTAAAAACGATTATTCATATATCCAATCAGGGTCGAGATTCCTCCGAATCCCGACCCATTTATTTTTGTTCCAAATCCTCTCATTTGTCCAAGTGTACGAGCCTCCGGCTCGGTAAGCCTATTCAAAAGATTGTGTGAGGGCGGAAGCCCAAAGCTATCCAAGCAATCACTCTTCCCGACCAGTGGCTTCATCCACTGCTCTCTAATCCCATCCTCTGAACCTCCCATCCTTTCTTACTGCCACGAGGCGGAAGCCTCAGTATTCTACACTTCCAAATCGCGAAGCTGTTTCTGCCGTAAGCTTCTGCGTGCTCCCCATCGCAAAACGCAAAACGAATCACGCAAAAAAATGAAGCCAAGCTTCATTTTTGATGAAGATAAGGGGCATCCAACTCTCTCCTTTACTATCTTTGCCACCAGGTTTGGATTCCCCATTGGCCCTATAAGCCCCATTCGGCCTATCCTCAATTCAAAATTCTAAATTCAAAATTATGCGTTCCCCCTACTCCGGCTACAAGTCCTCAGGATTCCGATTTTGCTTCCACGTCACTTCCATAGCACATCGCCCCCTCTTCCTCCCTCTCGAAATGAAAGGCCATCCCTATATCCAGCGCCTCCTAAAAGGCGAATCCCCCCTCTCTGTCTTCAACCGTCCCGACATCCGCTCCGCCCGTCAAGCCTTCTGTGAATTCAGAAAGCAATTCGACTTCGCATATTGGGCCGCCAAGGATTACATCATCCGTGACCTCCAAGACGCAGACAACTATATCCCACTCGAACTGAACAATCTCCAGCATTACGCTATTGACATCATGCAGAAACGATACTCCAACCGCTTTATCGGCCGCTACATAATCACAAAGTCTTTCGGAAGGGTAGGACTAACTACAGGCATCCAGGCCTATATGCTCTGGCTCCAGATCTACAAATGCAACAACCATTCTTACACATGCTCAGCATCCGACATCAGCATTAACCCTCACAAAACCGACCTCTGCCGGTTCCTAAAAAGAGACATCGTTCCCGCCGACAAGTTCATCTACATCCCAAAAGCTAACCGCAAAGCTTTCTTCAACACTTACCGTAGTCCCGACTACATCCGTGGCATTAACCTTGGCTACGTCCACTTCGCTGACATGTCAAAATGGCATGATATTGATGGAAATGACGCTACCCGAGCAAACGCAGCCGCTTCAAGTGCCGTCCTAATGAAGCATTTCACAATGATTGTCCTCGAAGGTAACATCCCTAAAGAAGACCGATTCAACATTGATGAATTCAAGAACTTCCATCTCCCATGGCAAATTAGGCTGATGCGCCTTGAAAAGTACTCAAAGAATCCCTATTTTCTCGACCGCATAGCTATGGCCACATCCTCCATATCCTCCAATGATGACGGCCTGTACTTCCATATAAACCTCGACAAAACCTTTGCCCCGGACCGAATCCGCATCCCCCTTTCCCCTGCGTTCCCTGCGTGACACTCTCGCAAAACGTACAACGAAAAACGCAAAACGTTTTTCGTAAGATAAGGGGCATCGCCCCTAAAAAGCCATTAACTTTGCACCCGGAAACCCAATCAATGAATGTTGATTCATCCATTCCTCAGAGGAGGATGGCATGATAGCTTCAGAGGAAGCATCCGAACCAACCCCAGTGATCAATGAGTCCTGAAGAACTGTCTCCGCGCCGCGAAGTCCACTATTCATTATTCACTATTCACTGAAAAAAGTTTCCTCACGGAGGCCCGAGCCCTGATGGACCACTCCGCGCCGGACCCTGCGGACCCTCGTTTCGCAAAACGCACAACGCGCCACGCAAAACGCAGACCCCGAGGCCCCGGAAAGAGCACAATGACATCCTGCCACAAAACCATGGAGCAGACGGCTTCCCAGCCCTCTGATTATGGAAGGACGGCTTCCCAGCCGTCTATCCGAGCCAAGCAACGTAAGCAAGCATCCTCCGGATGCGCCCCAAAGCGTGTCCATATCATCTCTGCACGCGACTTTCCCTGCGTCCCCTGAAGCACCTCCGCGACCTCTGCGTGAAGTGAAAAAGAGTACCCCTGCGTGAACTCCGGCAACTCCATGAAAAATCAATGCCTAAATAGCTTGATGATTATGAATAAGGTATAGGCCCGAGCCCTGATGGACCACTATCCCCCAATTCATCATTCATCATTCATAATTTATCATTGATAAAGAGTAT
>CAZWJO010000009.1:0-48895 GCA_964634905.1 uncultured Sangeribacter sp. | reverse complement strand
ATGACCGAGGCATTTGTAATGGCTACTAAGATGGAGTGGATGTTCTGGGAGAGTGCTTATAATTTGGAAAGATGGAAGATATGAAAAAGAAAAGTTATTTCAGAGTGATGACAATTGCCGGAAGCGACCCGAGTGGAGGTGCCGGAGTGCAGGCAGACATAAAGACAATATCTGCCTGTGGATGCTATGCCACATCTGCGATTGTGGCTTTAGTAGATGAGAATACGATGGGTGTTTATGATGTATTGCCGGTGCCTAATAAATTTGTTGCTGGACAGATACATTCTATTCTTGATGATGTCGGCACTGATTCTGTAAAAATCGGTATGCTGCATTCTGCTGATTTAATAAAGACAGTGAGGCAAGTGCTTGACGAATACCCCGACATAAAAAATATTGTTCTTGATCCGGTTATGGTTGCCACTTCAGGAGATCCACTACTCGAGACCGATGCAGTGCTAACCCTTCGGGATATACTGATACCAAGAAGCCGCATTATCACTCCAAATATCCCTGAGGCGGAAGTGCTTTTGAATCGGAAGATATACAGTCAGGATGAATTACCAGAGGCTGCCAAAGAATTGTCGCAATTGGGTGCATCGGTACTTCTTAAAGCAGGACACCTTGCGGATGATAAACTCATCGATATCTTCTACAATGCTGAGTCTGGAGAGACTTTATACCTTGAATCAAAACGGATCGATACAGTCAATACTCATGGCACCGGATGCACTCTCTCTTCGGCTATAGCCTCTTTTCTCGCCAAAGGCAACTCCTTGAACAACTCAGTAAGACAAGCGAAAGACTATATAGCAGCCGCCTTAGAATCAGGAGCACAATATAAAATTGGCAAGGGACATGGACCCGTTGACCATTTCTTTAGATTCAATTAGATTCAAAAAATTTATATAGCCCATCCACCTACTGGCGTATGGGCTATATAAATTAAATATTGGGAAGAAGATATCAAATATCAAGTTTGTATAAAATAGAATGTCTGTTGGGATAGATGTAGACTATTGGCAAATCTGTCTTCTCAATCTGTTTGAAACCGGATCGCTCATAAAAAGCATGAGATTTAGTTGCAACTGAAGGCGTATCAAGAATGATGTGGTGATATCTTTTTGACTTAGCAAACTCCAAAAGGGTTTTATACAGAGCCAATCCGACTTTCTTAGATCGATAGTCTGCCCGGACAAAAAACTTTTTAAGGACACACCAGTTTTCATCAATCTTCATTAATCCTATCGTACCAACCACTCTCCCATTTTCAATGGCAACCCAAAAGTTACCATCACCATGGATATAGACCTCATTGATATTGTTAAGATCAGGCTGCTCCTCTATTGAAAGGTCGATCTTAGCTTCTTGATTCTGAATGTCAAGTATCAGATCTATCACCTGAGTTTTATATTTGTCAGTATATTGAATTATTTCCATAATAGCTTCCACTTTCTTTTATAAGGACGCAATCCATTGACAGATTAACTCCAATACTTCTGGCGATATAGTTTCTTCAATGGAGCCATATTCATTGAGCGATCCTGTAGTACAGTGCTGGAACAGATGATTCAACCCTCCTAATGCTACAATTTTATTGTGGACATTAGAAGGAAGAGCGTCATTTAATGCATCTACGTTTTTCTTATAGAACACTTGTGTATCTTTTGTCCCATTTAAAGCTAAAACAGGACAATCAATATTTCTTAATTTATCCCTTGTGTCTAAAGCGAGGAAATATCTCATATAGGGAGTTGTCAATTGAGGAAGACCGGCTTGTAAATTCTGTTTCAATCCCATCGGAATGTTTGAAGAGTTTAGTTTCTGTGTAAAAGAATCATCCCCCTCAAAAGCCAAAGAAAGCAGTTCACAATATTCGTCTATTATCTGCTGCGAATAGCCGGCTTGAGCCATTGTATATTGGTTTTGATCCATGAGGGTTTCCTTTCCTGATACTACCATCCCTGCCAGACTGACAATAAAATCAACTTTCTTGTCAGCTCCCAACATCAGGGCGATGGTGCCTCCTTCGCTGTGTCCGAGCACTCCTACCTTATTAAATTTCTCACGAAGAAGATCAATACCGGCTATTGCATCATTCATCAGATCTTCCGTAGTGCAGTTGACGACATCCCCGGTTGACTCTCCGAATCCTCTGTCGTCATATCTCAAGGAAGCAATTCCATTTCTTGCCAATGCATCTGCGATAACAGCAAATGGTTTATGATCAAAAATCTCCTCGTCTCGATTTTGAAGTCCGCTTCCGGTAATCATTATTAAAACAGGAGTATCTTTATTATATTCCTTCGGAAGAGTTAGCGTACCTTTCAACACGGCATCTCCATTCGAGAAACTTACCTCCTCCTGAGAATAAGGGAATGGGGGTTGAGGAGTCTGTGGTCTGCGTAAAAGGGCTTCTCCCGGAGTAAGAACAAGAGGAAATTCCATACCTGATTGAGAAAATTTCCCCATTATTTTATTATTTGCATACAACCCCTTGAAAGATGCTCCTATTGAGGGAATATTTATAGAAATGGAATATGACTCAGCTTTATTGATTTGGATTGGAATTCCCTTCGCTCCTTGAGCAGGAGAATCGAGCGTAGGATTATTTTCATCCAAGTGAAACACTATTGGAAGCTTTGTGCCTTGAATATCGAGATTTCCTGACCACACCCCATTCTGGCAATAAGCCATGAATATTCCCATAAAAATATTTCCTATTACTAATAGCAGTTTTTTCATATTATTGATTATATTAAATTTATTCGAATTATATCCGTAACGTGGATTGAGATAGAACTATATATCTCAAAACGATTCAAATTATTTATGAATTGTCAGTATCAGCAACATTATTATTGCCATGATGCCCATTATTAAACTCACCATCTTACTAATGATTTCGATTAAGATTATTTCTTGTCGTACTTTGAAAGAATAGCACCCATTTCATCCGGCGAAATGCCAAGTATCTTCATTTTTTCAAATATTTCAGGTATAGTTTTTTGAAAAAAATCCCGTCGCCTCTCATGTCTAACTATTTCTGCTCCATCTTTGGCCAAAAGGAACCCCATACCCCGCCTTGGTTCAATGACCTTCAGATTCTGCAACTCGTCGAGTGCCTTTAGGACGGTACGATTATTGACTCCAAGTTCCGATGTAAGTTCTCTGACAGAGGGGATCATCTCTCCCGGAGTCCAACTCCCACTAAGTATATGGTGATATGCATAGTCCAAGATTTGACGGTAGATCGGCTTATTGTCGTTAAATTCCATCATTAAAGATTACTTCGGTATAATGACTTATAACTCAACCACATTAATAAGATAATAAATCCGATGTTGATTGCCAATATCAAATTAAAAAAGTAGAGATGAGCATTAATAGCATTATTCACCATTTCTGCTATTTCTAATCCATTGACAGGATCAACATCCCCCATAGCTTCTTTATATCCTGATATGATCGCTTCTTTCACTCCATAAAAAGAATAAAGAACGGAAAAAAATATTGATACACCAACCGAAACTAAATAAGCCTTCACATTTCGATTCCTTTTGGCAGCTATCACGTAATAAAAACAAGTTAGCATTGCTGCAATGAGGTATAGATACTGAGAGTATACAATAATTTTATATGTTTCAAAAGTTATGTCAGAATATTCATTATTGACTATATCCGATGAATATAATTCCTGAATAATATTTTCTGCTATCCATGGGCAGAGATAACAAGCCAAACCTATGACTATAATAAGATAACTCATATAGAATATGAATTTTTCAAAAGCACTTGCAGGAATGAGCCGATCTATAATTCTTGGATCCCCTCCTTTAGTAAATACTAATGGTGACCAAATGAACATAAACATCAATACTGATTTGCAGGAGCCGTATATTCCCGAACGTATTGATTGTGAAGTGATAAACAGACATACTAAAGCTGTTATTAATGAAAAGAGAAAGTATATCATCGTCTGCTTCTTTAGCCAAGGGGCATTGTATTGGTATAACTGCACCACTCTATGCCATGAAAAATAAGATGTCTTTGTTATCATTACTGTTGAAGTTGAGAGATTATACATTGGGATTTATCTGAATGTAGAGCCATGTATAGGGCTTTCCAATCAACTCGAGTTTCATCATGTCCATGTGAAGGATATATGTTAAGAAAGCGACCTGCAATATTCTCTGAATACAGCGATTCAGGGTCTTGACGGTTTGAATATTCAAAAGCCAATTTTTCTGCCACGTCTTCTTCTGTACCGACAAATAGTAGCTTTGACTGTTGCATTATCATAGCTCCGTCAAATAGCTTGTCAAAGTCTGAGACGGTATGGGTAGAAACAATTATTGTTTGATTATCGAAAATATTTGTCGCAATAAGTTTGCGAAGTGTCTCTCGTCCTTCTATATCAAGAGCATTTGTAGGCTCGTCAAGAAGTAGCACTTTCACTCCCATAGCGAGCACATAAGAGATCTGCGCTTTCTTAAGATTCCCGAGAGAATGTGATCTCATGGGTTCATTTCCAGTTTGACCAAAGGCTTTGAGATTTTCTTCAAACTTTTCTTCTGAGAAATTAGGATAAAAACGAGAATGTAACTTTTTAAACTCTCTGATTGTTTTACCCGGAAAACTCATATTATCTTCCAAAAGGAATACATCGCCCATTTCCGCCGGATTGTTAGTGGAAGAAGGATGTGAGTCTATTTCGCTTGTCCCATATTGTGGATGGGCAAGACCGGCTATGACATGAAGTAATGTCGTCTTCCCTGCTCCATTTTCTCCGGTAAGCAGATAAAGTCCGGTGCCGACTTGTGCTGATATATCAGTCAAGGCCGGCGTGCGGGCTCCCTTGTAGGTAAATGTAACTTTTTTCAGTTCTATCATAGTAAGATATGTTAATGATATGAAAGTTTTGCAGTGTTGTACCTGGGTACAACACTGCAAAGGTAATAATAATTTTTGAATCTACAAATATTCTGTCAATTTTTCTAAGAAGACACTTATACAAATTCTATTCAAGTATAAACTCAGTCATAAGCCATACTTTCTTTTTCTCACCTGCAAAACGTATACTTTTGTATAGCCTATAGGCTCCCGGCTTATTATTGTTCAGCAATGGAGTCAATGAAGTGTCAAAAGTATATTTACCGGTTGGGAAGAACTTGCATATTATAAGGTATGACATAATCTACTTCAGAAGTAG
Organism: uncultured Sangeribacter sp.; assembly: GCA_964634905.1. Lineage (GTDB taxonomy): Bacteria > Bacteroidota > Bacteroidia > Bacteroidales > Muribaculaceae > Lepagella. The sequence goes on along the minus strand of CAZWJO010000009.1, from coordinate 43,683 downwards.
TTCCATTTGAAAGATTCTCCCAATAAAATAATTCATACTTATGTCTGAAGTTAGCAGCCTTAACTAATTCCCATCCCACAGATAACTCAGCAAGCTTTCCTTTATTGACAAGATCGGTCTCTGAGCCTGCGAGAATAGTTTCTCACTGAACTTGATTTTCCTATCTGACGTGCTCCTCGAAGAAGCAAAGGTTTTCTATTGCGACTATTCTTCCAAGCCAAAAGTTGCTCATCAATTTTTCTTTTGAAATATTCCATAATCAATTAATTTTACGCAAATGTAAGAATAAAATTCCATATCCACAAACAATTATTACTATTTCTTAAAAAATAAAGAGGAATAAATAGCACTAATTACAAAAAAAGTAGAGGAATAAATCGCACTTTCTAATAAAAACGTAGAGGAATGGACTTCCAACCTTAGGAAATCTCTAATCAAAACTTTCACTTTTATTTTTCTATCTGTCTTTTTCCTTCGGATTTTATAGGCTCTGCAAAATTAGAACGGGTCTAACAATTGGTAAAAGCCAACATAGCCAGCAATACAAATATACCTATATTTTTTTATGTTATTTGCCTGTTTATCTTATTTGTAAAACGAGTCTGTTATTAATATGGAAGATTTTTTATATTCATTTATTTGCAAATTTAGGAAATAATCTGTAGATTTGCAAAGTAGGAACAAAAACTATGTATTATGAATCAGGAAAAGGATAAGAGTATGGTATTTGAAGGAACTAAGTATGCTTCACGTTGGGATGCCTCTACATGGATTTTATTGCTGCTAATTTTTTTAGTTTGCATGTGGCCTGTCCTTCTTGGGGAGTGGGTTGGTCCGGTCATAACTACTGTTGGCTTACTTGTGTTGTTTATCGTATTGTTTCGGGGAACGTATTATCGTATTTCCGGAGATAAACTCGTAATATATCAATTCTTCTCGCCTACTGCACTTCCAATTGACAAGATAGCAGAAATAAAACCAACCAAAACTATCCTGGCCGCTCCAGCCACTTCCCTAACCCACAGGATCGCCATAAAGTTTTCTGACAGAAAAGTACTAAAAAGCTCAGCCCCTCTTATCATCTCCCCCGTACGACTCGATGAATTCATCGCCCAGCTGACAGCCATAAATCCGGCAATCAAGGTGGAAAAATAAGATTAATGAGGTATATAGATGACTATGTTAGAAATAATGTGCAAGACCGATGCTGAGACGGTTTTCCCGCATGGAGATGTCGTTTTTGCAAATATCAGTTATTCCAAATGATGCATCAATCATAAATGTGACATAATCCGTAGGAAATGCGAGTCCAAATTTCCATGCACAGTCAAAACGGCGATGCAGACCATATTTACCGTATGGATTTAGAGTGTCTTCCAGATCCTCATTATTTAAATTCTTATATTGACCAACTATACCCCCTGAAAAGACATAACTGATTTCCGGTCCGGTATAAACAGACATTATAAATATATCGGTAATATTAAACGAATATCCTGCCACGACAGGAACTCTTATACCTGTTTTATAGATTTTCGGATCAATTGAATGGTAGGCATCTATCTCTATATTCTTATAAGAATAAGTATCGTAAAACAAAGATAATCCCGGCTCTAAATAAAAGTCATGACCAAGATAAATATTGTACAGGGCACCAACAGTACCTCCAAATCCATGACGATACCAATCTGCCGTGTCTCCGCAAATATGCCATTTCCCAGGGAAATTGACATCAAGGTTAGCCTTTATTCCCCACATAGGGCGAGTGTCGTCTGTATTCTGCGAATATGCGTTAAGTCGCCAGAATGCTACTGTAAGCAGGATAATGATATAATACCGCTTCATATCTTCATTATATGGTCAATATGTCTACTTTCCGGTCTCAGAACTCTTATTCTTTTTATTTTGATATTTTTTACAAGCACGATCGCCTATTAGCGCTCCAATTGCTGCTCCAAGAATTGGCAATAACAAGAAAATAGAGATACTCATAAATATAAAATTAAAAATGATTAAATTTTTTAATAATCAAGTTCTTGCAGGATACAAGTGATCCTGCAATCATTGACAGTATCGGTTAGGATAAGTTTATAGTCTCTTGAAATCTGTTCCGATCGAGACAAATCTTCATTTTTACCCCAATTAAAATTGAAAAGCTCTTCAAACAAACTCATACATTCCCAATCTCCTCCAATGGTATATTCAAATTTTTCAATATTATCATTTATGGTAGGATGAAGTGAGAAGTTCATTGTGTAGAGATTAGGTTCATTGTGAGTTATGTTGAAATAGCCTTCTGCAATTGTTTGTAATTGGAACTTCATAGGATCCAGCCAAACCACTTTTACTGGTTTAGTATTATCCGTATTCCGAATAAATCTAATACGATTTGTTAGTCCAAAGAACTTATTGGTATTTTTACCATCAATTTCTACAATTTTGAAAGATCTGTAGAAATCTTCTACGGTAATATTCAGTGTGACTGAAACTTTAGCATTCACATCGAAGATAGTCAGTGTTGACTCTCCCGATTTTGCGGGATTGATTAAAAGTCTATGTGTTTCAATGTCGATTCCGAATTTTCCCAACACCTCAGGATTGCTTGCTTCCAGTTTATACACTTCTCCCCCGCCTGAGAAAGGAATAGAACTTCCTCCTCCAAACATGATAGTGTAGTCCCTTTTACTAAAGTGAATCGCAGAGACAGCATCCGGCTCTTGAATGTTATCGCCCTGTTCGTCTCGGCTACAAGACAATAGATGTAAACCAAAGAAGATAACGATCGATAATAGTATTTTTTCTTTCATTTTTTCATCTTATAATCGGGTTCAAGGCTCATTTTCTGTGCATCATACACTGGTGCACTTATCTCATTGCCCTCATCATCTTCGTAGGTGATTTTTGCCATTCCACCATTTTGGGCTTTCAAGAGACTTTCTTGATTGTTTAAGAAAAATTCGTGATTCTCCTGAGCCTTTGTTCTGGATATTTTGGAATATTCACTTTCAGAATACATTGGGCTCATTATTCTATCGGTTGTTTGCAACCCCGTTGCAATAAATGAAAAGCCCCCGTCAGCCTCCGCTTTCAAAACCAATCCCGGCAGACCACGAAACTTCCAAGGTCCAAAACTCAATGGAATTTCCGGAGTGAACCATGCTGTCCATTCCCTTCCATGATAATCAGATTTTGCCATAACGCATTCATACCCTAAAACAGAAGTGATGGAGTCCGCAACGATTTCCCATGTCTGTTCGCCCAATGGCTCCGTATAGTAATGAGGTTCTTCAGCCCATTCATCAAAAACAGTCTGTGCGCCGGTAGAAATGTCGTTGAAGACATATGTGTAGATATTCTTTACAGGACCTTTGGTCAAATCCCAATATTGATAACCATCCGGATGCATGACAAGACAATTAGCCCGTATAATCTCATCAAGCTTGGCTTTACCTTCAGGAGTAGAACTCAGTGAATCCGTCCAAAGACTGATGTCATTGAAATATTTTGATTTTGATGAGTTGGCAAGCAAAGTCATGTTTCTTTTCACTTCCTTGCTCACCAATCCAGGAGATCTGCATTCATAGCTGACGACAATGTCTGCCTTATCTTGCGCCATTATTGTTATAGACACATAGCACATTAAACTGAGGATAATTAAATTTTTCATTTTCATAAAGATATTGTGAACAGCAGTTATCGTCCGGAATACATAACGAAATGGTCAGTATTTGGAGAGGGTTTCGTACTTGCAAGGTAGATACCCCAATAATTATTATTAAGGTGCTCACCCGTCAATTCATGCTTTGCTTCATCTATTATTTCAACCTTAGACTCTTCATCTCTACTACAAGCCGACACTATAAGACAGGCAATAATCATGAAGATAGTAAGCTGCATTTCATATTCTTTTTTATTGGCTTATTATTGAATCTTACGAGCCTTAAATTTGTAATATCTCTTATCCTGATTCGGATAAATCACTGGATCCTGTGGTGCTTCTTGTACCCATAGTTCATTGGAAGTAAGCTTTTCAATAAGCCAGTAACCTTCCACAACGTGACCTGCTATGTAAAGAACTGAAAAATTCTCTGTTGTGAATGTCCACTGAAAATAAGAAACATCGTCTTTTTTTGAAGTATCTGTAAACGAACCTGAAGCAATCCAGCCTTTTCCAGATTTTTCAAACCTATATACCCGAGTATCATCGTCATATTCATATTCGTTGCCGAAGCCAGGATTGTAATAGGAAAGCAGCCATTCAGCTTCTGTCAAGACCCCAACCGTAGAAAATTGTCCTTCATCAAGATATCCAGTGCGCCCATCACATGACACACAAGTTATCCCTATAAAAATTATGAGAGATAAGACAAACGATTTCATCTTGAAAATGAAACTGTTAAGTTTCCGTCTCCGATTATAGTACAACCACTTATTATCTTATTATTATCTAAGATAGTAGGTAGGTCAAGCCTGTATGAGCGAATAGGTATAAGTGACCTAATTCCCGAGATATAAATTATTTCAGCGTCTTTGTCCACTTGTTCGCCAATGGATACCTGAGCACAATAGAAGATAGATCTGTTACCGGCATTCACAGTCATCACCATATCTGATTGGGAGAAGAAGCTTGTGGTATTATTTTTACCTGCCACCAAAGTCAAGGAGGCAACTCTACTTCGATAGTTTGACTCCTCCCCAAGGCTTGTTATAACGCAGGAATCTTCGTTATCACCGTCAATTACCATATTTGATGTTTGAGTAGAGTATATGAAGGCACTTGCCAACCCGGAACGTTTTACTACCGAAAGCTGGTTGTTTACAGACTCCATTTCTTTGAGGAAACGGTCTTTGTTTATCTGGCTGACTGCCAAGAGATCCTCCTGACTTTTATTAACTACATAGTCTGTGGCAGTGATCTTTTTATTGGGATTGAGCACATAGGTTCCTGAAGTTTTGTCAACTTCAACAAACTGCGCCAAAATTTGAGCATCTGTTTCGTATGCCCTGATGGATGACGGCTCATTGAACATCGTGTTGTCATCACTACAGCTCGCAAAGAGCGAAAGCGCTTCAAGCATGGTGGGAAGAAGTAATCTTTTCATATCATACATTTATTTGATTTCCTCCTGCAAAATTAATAGGAATAGAGCTTCATGCATAATATTATGGTGCGAAAAAAGTGCGGAAATTGGGATTCCGCACTTTTTTCAAACTGATAAAATATTATAAAAGTTTTATAATAAACGAATTATACCATCTATTACCTTACTTCCAAGCTTTTCTTCAAATACCCTGTAGCAAAGGGCTTCACGTCGATATGAGATGGTTCCTTTAGTCCTTCCGAGCAGAGAAACCAACTGTGTCGGTGTCACTCCACATTTGATAAGAAGAGCCAACCTGTAATCTTGTACCGAAAGATTTCCCCCTGTCAGAAGATGCAAGTTGCTTTTGAAGTTTGGAGAACATTCTGTAACTACACTCTCCAATTTTTTCCATAAAGGAGACTGGGAAGGGATTACTTTATCATCGGAAATATATGTTTGCAAAGTCAGATATGCCTCCGACTGAAGAATAGTATGTGAGACATCTGATTGTTTCTTTCCACCATCATAAATCGACAGCAGTTCATTGCGCAAACGTATCCGAAGATTTTCTGTTGAGTTCTCCGTATTGTCCTCTTCCATTGGCGGGAGACTCTCATTGCTTGAAACTTCTATATTTTTCTTATCTAATAATTCCTTTTTTAATCTATCTATATTGTTCAGCGCTTCATAAAGCAATAGTTTCTGTTTTCTTCGCCTATTGTTTATCCATAGAAGCAAGAATGAAAGGACAAAAACAACGACTATTATTCCAAACAACCAATGAAGTATACTGTTTCTTTGATTTATCGCTTTCTGCTTTTCCTTTTCATGCAATTGATAGTTGTAGAAGGAATATTGGTTTATAACCAACTGCGACTCGTTTTCATCAAAGTATGAGTTCAGAATATCCCTATAAGCGGCAACATAGCTATGCAAAGAATCCAACGGATAAAACTTATGCATATCCGGATATAAAAGAATACTGTAGCCCTCTTCTTTAAAAAGAGACTGAGGACTATGTATGAGTTCATCAGCATAAAGATATGCAGTATCCAATTTGTCAGCTAACCAATAAATGGATGCAGCATAAGCTACTGCACTGCTTCGAAACATCGGCTTTACTCTATTCGGCGTAGTTCGTATTAGATTGAGAGCCGAGTCGATATCACCTTGATTGCGCTTCGTAGCGGCAAGATACATTTCCGATTTAGCCTTAAATTCTGGCGGGAGGTTATCGCTGAGGCTGATCGCCTCTTTTAATAATCTTTCCGCTTTGTCGTTATCTCCTTGCTGGAGATAGTTGACTCCTAAAAGTTGCAAATCATAGACTACTGACATTGTGTCTTTCATTTCTCGCTCTATCCCCAATGCTTCTTCTATATATGGAGAGGCTTCTTTATAAAGGCTCATTGTATTTAACAGTCTACCGGTCTGGCTTGCTATCCTCGATCTTAAATCCAAATTCTTTTTGAGAGGTAGAATATCAAGTGCATTTTGGAAGTATCTTAAAGAAGTGGGATAATCCCCAAGATCGCTGTAGACACGACCTCCATAATACAAAGCCTCAGCATAAAGACTATCTTTCTTATGATTCTCATAATATGAAATGACATCAAGAATAAGGCTATCAGAATTATGCCTGACATACGCTTTATCTTTTGCTTTGATCGTCATCAGGTCAAAGAAATGCCGATCAGCATCCGACAATTCTTTTGAAGCAATTGAATCAAGGGCTTCCATGGCCAATTCTGGAGAATCTGAGACAATTTCAGATACTCTTATAAGCTGCTCATGCGCCTTTCTATTAGAACATGAACATAAAATGTAGGCAACACTTGCTACAAGAAATACAAGGAAACCAAATTGATAAATACCTTTATTCATTCTAAGAACATTTATGGTAGGAATATGCATATAGAGTTATACGTTTTTGAAATCCATAATGTACTATCTTTTCAGAGCTTAATTACTAAAAAGTACATACTCTTACAAGGATTTCAACGTAATATCTTAGGGATTATTTCAGCTATTAACCCCGATTTTCCCCAAATACCACATCCATAAATATTTATGATAATTATTACGAAAAATATAGAGGAATAATTGATGCTTTTTCGGAAAAACAATGTGGAATCAGACGCATTTCACTTAAATTTCTTCTATCAGCCAATTTGTAAGAGTATTAGATTTGGTAGAGAAATTCGCTCCTATCAGGAATTTGATTCGTCGATCCGCACCAAAAGGACGTACATATCCCTTAGAGTGGATTTGCTCTAATGCCTTTTCAGGACTCCCATTGACCTTAAACTCAAATATATATATGAACCGGTCTGTAAGAATTTGCATATCGCATCTTCCAGCAGAAGAATGTATCTCTGTTCTAACATGAAAACCTAAAAGCTTCATCGTAATTGCCATTATATCACGGAAATGCCCTTCACGTCTTCTTACAGTGTCATCTTTTGTATCACAGCTATATGCCACATCTGCCAATAGACTCTGAATTCGTACCATATAGTCTTCTGGATTCCCTTCATTAACGTCTTTAAGAATCTTATAAAGATCAAATGCCGACTTTCCATCATACCCTTTGAAGAAATACACCGACAAAGATTCCCAAAATCCTTCGTATACTTCCTGATTTGGGAATCCAAGTGTATAACTTTTTGTCTTTTGATCGTATGACTTTATCGTCAAATAACCTGTCTGGAAAAGCAACGATACCAAATCAGAATCTGCATTGTCATTACTATTCAAAACATTTTCTGTCCGCTTCTCGCCTTCTATACTATCTAATGGATAATTATGTTTTGCTATCAAATCTACAAGGAACTTCGGAGAACTACTTCTAAACCAATAAGAACTTATCTTGCCATCTTTGAATGCACTCAAAACACTATAGGGATTATATATATTCTCCCCTTTCTGCAAAATGATATCCATCATACATTTCCTTAAATTGGCTCCACGTCTCTTCTTCTGCACATTCCAATTCTTTTGATAATTGTCTTATAGACGCCTGGAAATACTCATGAAACTCTGTTTCGCTTATACCGCAAATGGCATTGTATCTCGGAAGCATTGAGATGTCGCTGAAATTGTTCGGTCCACTGAATATCAATACCTTACTGAATCGTGTCACTCCAGTCAGCAATGCAAACTTGACATACTCATCGTTTGCTTTTATCACAGAATAAAATCCACGCAATTCTGATTTGATTTCTTCATGAATCCTATTATCATGAAGGCAATCAAGTAAGGGTTTGTCATATTCATCAATCAGTATGACCACTCTCCTACCATACTTTTCAAAAGCCTGCCTTATCAATACTGCAAGGCTATCTGAAACAGTATTACCATCGTCATATAGCGAATATTCCTTCGCTATATCTTTAAGACAACGGTTTAGTCGCGTCATTAGTCGGGATAGCTGATTAAAATTCTCACCACTCAAATCAAAACGGAAAACTGGATAGGATTCCCAATCATTTTCGAGATTCTCAATATCCAATCCTCTAAAAAGATTCTTTTCCCCCTTGAAAAAGCTTGCTATTGTAGATGTGAGAAGACTTTTTCCAAAGCGTCGGGGACGGCTTAGAAAAACATACTTGTATGTTTTCACCAAATCATACACAAGAGAGGTTTTATCCACATACAGATAATTCTCTCTAATGATTTCAGAGAAAGTATGAATTCCAACGGGATATTTAATAGTTTCTGCCATACCGATATCATTTATCTTGCAAAAATACTGATTTTTTCATTATTATGCAAATATATTTGACATTGAGCATTTAGAAACGATATTGGATGGAGAGGAGGATGTTGCGGGCGCGGATGCGGAAGGAGTGTTCGGTTCGGGAAAGGGTGCCGTAGGTCACGTACTGATATTGGCGATGATTGAGCAAATTATTGGCATCAATCGATAAGCGTATTCCATTATTTAGGTGCCAAACTGCCGACGCATCTAAAAGAATGAGGTTTTTAGAGGTTCCTTCCAAAAACTTAGTAAGGAAATGTTCGGCTCCAAAGGTGAATTGCCAACGGTCATGAGGCATTAATGTTCCATACAGTTTCTGATTGAATGAATGGGAAGTATTATCAATTTCGCCAATCTTAAGACAAGAGCAGCCATAGTTAGCTTCATAATTCATCGAAAACCATTTGCAGAGACTTCCCTTAAAATATGGTTTTACGTTAACAGTCTGTTGCCTATAATCCTCCTCTACATTGTCACGCATTGACGAAGCGGAACTCGTTGCGATGCTCATATCGCATCCAACCACCATACGGCTATGTCCTAATCCCTTGCTGATACCGCCGGTAAGATACCAAGAATTACCGAAAGAGAGTTTATCGGTGTAAGTAGTAACAATGAAATCGTCAATAAACAACTGATTGGACATTATCGCACTGCGACTGTAATTATACGTCAACGATGCATTGACAAAGAATGAAGACAATGGATTGCGATATTTATAGCTCAATGCAGACGAAATATTTTGAGAATACTTGTCAATATCATTAGCGATGAAAAGATTGCGATAATCAGAAAGCACAGGCGCCATAATATACATATATGCCTGCGGAGAATCAAGCTGATATGACAGTGATGCCGAAATTTCACTCTTCGCTGTAACATGCTTACGCACGTAAAACCTTGGCAAAAGATTGATATAGTCATGCTCCCCATTTACACTTTGATGCAACCATTTTACAGGAAGTTTCACAGACAGTAGCCATCTACGCCGTTCGAAATCAAGTTGTGGAGTAGCATATACATTCGATAGGAAAGACTTTATTTCATCGTCATTATCAAACGAATCTAATCCCCTCAGCGACAAATCCATCTTATGATTATTAAGATCAATTCCACCATTAAGATAGAATTTCCAGAATCTCCCAAACTTACCCCAACGTGATTCCGTGGTGCTTCGGAAATCAGTCGTACCGATGGTTTGGGTAGCATCCTCCACTCCGCAGACAATAAGCCGGTCTGGACGATAAGAGAATGAATTGCGGGATGTAAGCTCAAAAAGTTTCTTATCATTGCGCTTTACTAGTTTCAGGTCGTTGTTGGCAGACAGATTCCGACGACGTACACGCTGGTCAAGATCAAAAGATCCGGAAATGGATGAAGTTGAATTTTCCCACATGCCCTCTACGGTGAATTTTTCCTTAAGGAAATAACCCCTCTTGTTAACTTGCGCATTAAACTGAGCCGTAACATCATGACTCTTTGTGCGCAAACTGCTGTTTTGAAAGAATTCGGGGATTGATTGACTGAAATAGTCAGTATGAAGTCCGGAATTATAGTCAAGTCTTTCGCCTACATAATTCAGTTTCAATCGCATAGATGTATCTCCTCGTTTCCACGCAGTGATTGAGTTGGCGAGCCACGAAAGATTGTCGCGGGTGCGCTTCTCATTGAGCGGCGCATTAACTGCGTCAGCAGCTATGTATTCGCGCCATAATGACTCTGAATATCCTGTAAAAGACATATCATTGAAATCATGTTCCAAAATCTGCTCCCCGGGATTCCACCCTGTATTTCCTGCTCTCAATGTCAGGATATTATTTACCTTAGATGCAAGGCGCATAGCATAAAGCGAACCATCATATAGCCACGGTTGCACACCTGTGGCACCCTTAGCCACACCAACCCATTTACCCTTGGCACTCTCATTCAGCTTGATATTGATACCCGCTTCTTCAGGGAAATCGATACCTTCAAGAGCCTTGACCGGTTGATGATTTTCCATTACCTCTACCGACTTTACGTCTTTGTGTGAGATATTATTTGTAGCGAGTCCGTATTGACCTCCAAGGATATCATCACCGTCAATATAGAATTTATTGATCGGTTTTCCTTGATATTTGATAGTTCCGTCATCCTCCACTTTAATTCCCGGCAAGCGCTTGATCACATCTATTATAGCATTATCCGAAGCATTGGCATATCGGGAAACATTGAACACAAGGGTATCTCCTCTGGCATAAATATCGGGAGCCTCCACTATAACGTCTTTCAACTGAGTAGCTTTCTGCCATAGCACTACCCCATTCTTGAAAGAATAATCTTTAGAAAGCTTCAGAGTTTCATAACCCATGCAGCGGAAGGAGACAGAATCTGTGGAGTCGGTAATTTTTATGGAAAATGATCCCTTAGAATCAGTGGAAGCAAACGATGTGGCTTTCCCCTGACTATTGAGAGATTGCACCACTACCCCCTCTATCGGTTCTTGAGTTTCTCCATCTACAATTGTACCCGATACTCTTTCCGGGATTGCTGCCTTAGCAGACAGCAATCCGAAAAATAGTATTGCTAATAAAAAACTGAATTTTTTCATTTTCTCCAGTCTCGTTCAAGGTAATCATACTGCAATTCAATGGGATCGTATGCGTCCAGACTTGGATTTCCATCTTGGTCAGTCACCGTGACATGTCCATGACCTCCAGCCTCAAAATAAGCATACGGATTAATGTCGTATCGATGCTTGGCATCGTAATATTTAAGACGATTAGTAGTGTTGTATGGCACTTTATAAATGGTAATAGGTCGAGCGGCTGATGATTTTATTCCTATGCACTCAAATAGATAGTGCCCATCTTTGTCGGAAGCCTTCATAATGAGTCCCGGAAGCCCGTGTAATTTCCATGGACCTTCCATCAGAGGAATATCCTCTGAATAAAATGCGGTCCATTCGCGCCCACGGTAGTTGCATACTGCTGACCGACATTCATATCCAAGCACATTTATCACACTATCAGTTAATTCCCATTCCAGTTCCGGAATATCTTCTTGATAGCGAAACCAATCCATACAAATTTTCTCAGTATGAGTCAGCTTACCATTAGGATAATTCTTGAAAATAGTCATGAATTCTCCATTTGAAAGCTTGCCATTCACAGCTGCTTCCCCTACCTGTTCAGGTGTAAGAGCCATCAGTAGTGAATCGACGGTAAGATTCTTATAGCTTGAGAACTTTGAAAGTTTGTCAGGTCCTATTTGCAGTAGCATTTGGTCTGTCGTGAAGTTATCTTCCAACTGTCCAGTCGTGTCAATACAGCATGAATAGTCATAGACAAATTCCATTGTCTCAGAAGCAATGGTTTCTGTTTCCGGCACTTCGCCTTGAAAAATGGTTAAAGTCCTGAGACTTACTTTCCCTGAGATAGCCATACCAATGAAAAAGATGGCCAAGATAATGATTGCAATTTTTCTCATATTACCTGTTGTTTTTGATTTACGTTGCAAAATTACAATCACCAAGCCTTTCAAGACGAAAATAATCATTACTCAAACATTATGGAATTATTACTAAATTATTACTGTTGGGAAAATATTGATGGATTTTGGTGGTGGATAGGAAGATTATAGTTAATTTTGTGCTATGGAAAATAAAATAAAGACTCTATATATTCTTTCTATCGCTGCTATACTTGCCTTCCTCGGGATGCAGGCTTACTGGCTTTATACCCGCTATGAGTATTCTCTTAAAGATTACGAAGACAGGGCTGAGATAGCTGTGGCAAATGCGCTGATCGAATATGACAAGGCAAGGTCGAGAAAATCCACAATCCAAAGCGATACTATTAGAGTCATGTCATCTTTCAATATGAATCACGATATAGACTCATTGGGAAAAGCCATACGCAAAGTCACTGTTTCTACAAAAGTCTTAAGAGGAAAAGACTTATTGAAAATTAAAGAAAAGCGGCAACTCACACCGGAAGAAATGGCAAAACTTGAAAAGATTGTCATGGATAGCATTGAGAGGACTGAAGCTAAACATGCCACATTGGATGTGACGACTGCTCCTTCTGATGGCGCAGCCTGGAGCTCAATGAAGAATTTTGAACTTGAAGTCCAGTCTCCATTTACAGTAGAAGGTATAGATTCCATTTTGAAAAAAGAAAACATCATAGCAGATGTATCACTCTTAGTGACCGACAGCATGTCGTGGAAACCAATTTCAACGAGACATTCTTCCCTTATTCATCCACGAATCAAGATTACGACACATTACTCAGAGCTTGAACACAAGGCTGTGGTTATCGATTGCAGAATACCTGTATCAGAAATAATAAAGGAAATGGGATGGACTCTGTTAATAGCATCAATTCTTTCTTTATTTCTGATTCTTTGTCTTGTTTGGCAAATAAAGACCATCGTAAAACTAACACGCCTTGACAAGATGCGCAATTCATTCATCACTACTATGATTCATGAGTTGAAACGTCCTATCACAACATTGAAGATGTGTGTGTCAGGAATTGATAATGATAATATGATGGAGGATGCAAATTTTCGTCATGAGCTGACACGCGAGACACGAATTGCTCTTGATAACCTCTCGGCATATTTCTCCAAACTTCGTGACATTACATTCAATAATGTGGAGCAGATTCCTCTCTATATAACTTCTTTCAATCTCGCCAATTTAGTGGATGATGTGTTTAAATCAATTACAATTCCAAGCAACAAGCACGTCATATTAGAAAATGACATACCAAAAGATATTGAGATTTCAGCCGATCACACTCATCTTACCAATATTATCACCAATTTGATTGAGAATGCAATCAAATATTCAGGTTATGAAATTACTGTCAAAATAAGCTCAGAGATATCTGCAGAAGGAATATTCATAAAAATAGCAGACAATGGATATGGAATATCCGACACAGAACAGCATAAGATATTCGATCGATTCTATAGAGGAAAAGCATCTTCAACCGATATTCCGGGCATGGGACTTGGATTGGCATACGTAAAACTTCTTGTTGACGCTCATGGAGGAGAGATTTCGGTTGAAAGCACAGAGAATATAGGCTCAACATTCACCATAAAACTGCCACAATGAAAAAAATTCTTTTAGTAGACGACGATATCAAAAATTCGATGCTTCTGAAACGATTCATCGAAGAGGAAGGGTATGAAGTGACATACGCACCAAATGGGAAAGTTGGACTTGAATTATACAAAGATATACATCCCGATCTGGTTCTTCTTGACATAAATATGCCAGAGATGAATGGTTTTCTGGTAGCTCAGACAATACGTAAGACTGATAGAAGGGTTATAATCTTTTTTCTCACTGACCGTACTGATAAAGTGGACCGTCTTTATGGATTTAAACTCAAAGGAAATGACTATATACCAAAACCGTTCTATCCCGAAGAATTAATAGCAAAAATCAACGAAAGATTTGAGAGTGACATAACTTCGCAGGATGTGGAATATCAATTAGGGAATACTCTATTCCGACCAAATCTCGCATCTTTGACATTCAAAGGAGAAACCAATACCCTATCGGTACGCCAAACTGAAATACTATCTATACTTGCACAGAACTTAGGAAAGGTCGTTGAACGTGACACAATCCTCAATGCAGTGTGGGGAGACAGCAGCTACGCCAACTCCCTCGCCCTCAACGTGCAAATAACTTACATCCGCAAACTCCTTCTTGATCCCTCCATCACCATAACCTCCATCAAAAAGAAAGGATATATCCTGAGTACTAATGCTTAGCATTTGGATCCATCTTATATGAGATAGGTCTTTAATTTTAATATAGTTTTACTCCATTGTTACTAAAATAAGCTCCATCAGTATGGATAGCCCGGAGGACTTATTATTTTGTTAACCATGGGCGTCAGCCCATGGAAAAGACAATTACTCTTCCCCGACCCCGGAGGGGTCGCACTGAATAGGCTAATCTCTAAACAATACGTTTTTCTATAACAAACCAACTCATACACAGAATGCGATGTGGTCAGGATAATCAGGCGTCCCAAGAGGAATCATTGTCTTAGTTGTATGAGTCAGGAGGTCGGAGGGATTTGAGATATTCCCGGTTATGATGTCTCTTAACAGTTCTCCACGGAGGGATTTCAGTTTTCCGGCATTTGGCGTGCGCCATCCACTGCCATCCTTAGGCTCCTTGAAATCCACTTTCCATACTTTGGCAAACCTCTTGACAAGTTTCCAATCGATACACTTTGCTGCATCTCCTGGCAAAAGATTAAGTATTGATGTCTCACTCCTTTCTTGCAGATATCTTACCAACTCTATCGTAACGTCCTTACGCCAAAATGCGTATAAAGCCTTGTCCTCTGGAGCTATAGGGGTATTGAAATCAAACCTGTATGGCTTGATAATATCATCCGGACGAAGCCAACCATAGAGCGATGAAATAATCCTAACATTCTCAGCAGTTAGTTCTTTTTCCTTTTCAGATAGTGAAGGATAGTCAAAAGCTCTGAACACAACACCAGTATAAGCATCAATAGCCTTAAGACCCATACTTTTATTAGGAAACTCGTATGCCATCCGAGCTACCTTAGATGCCATTGGAAGACTAATCTTCACAACTTCCGCAATATCCGAAGCAGACAAAGTCGCAACATGCGCCATTATCTCATCAGCCTGCTCCTCCCCCAAGGGCTTATTCAATTCATATTTTTCAGGACTGACCGACACCTCCCGATCATCCATCGTCTTCGACTCTGCTATCAATGTCAACATAATCTCTGAAGTTGTAAAGACTATGGATTACACTGGTATTCCATTTGTATATAGATAATTAGGAGCAATGTCTGCACCATTATCCCAACACACAGTAAAAGGATCAAGTCCGAATTTTAAAAATTCAGACATATCTTTTAGTTCTGCAAAAATTGGTAGATGAAAAAGTGCGGAGATATCCACTTTCTTCTTCTCTCCATTATTAAATGTACAAATTATTGAATATGCGCCCGCATATTCAGCTTTTTTTACTTTAAGCATATCATTTTATTTTAAGATTCTTGATTAATGACATTCTCTCACCTTTATCTCCTTTATCAATTTCTTTCTTAATAGCTTCAATATTAAGATCAATCAATTCATTGACCAATTTTACCGTAGATGATAAAGCTTTCCCATCAATAAGTCTTTCAGCTAGAGATATCGTAAATTCTTCATCTCCAGCATACACATGTAAATGGCGAGGATTATGATCACCAGGATAATAATAAATTACTATTCCATTATACCGTATTATCTGTCCCATATTTCCATATTTATTATGCAAATTTAATCATAAAAATCTTAATGACAAAATAAAATAAATCATCTTAATCCAAACCCTGAAAGTACTGATTTTAGGGCTCTGAAAAATTTCTCTTTTTTCTTATGTGTTGGTGGAAGTGGCAAATGTCCGTTTCCAACCCTGGTATCTATCTCCATTCTAAGACGACGCTGGTCATGATCAATGGAATTTACTCTGGCTATCAAGTCATTAATGACAGAATCTCTTGGCATCTTTTCAGATTCAAGGACAAGGCTCGCTTCTTCAAGAGCAAGCAACTGATCCTTTTCCTTCCTTCGCGCTTCCTTGACGGTCAAATATTCTCGGTCAGCTATGACAAGATCAACGTATGTAGTGACATACAGAATGTTGTCATAACGTGTATTGAACCTAAACATATCATGTCCTCTACCCATAGATTCAATATAGCAAGACATACGGTCGATATTCTGAGGTTTTACAGAAAAAGTGTCGCAGTCTGAATATTCGAAAGTCAGAAGCAGTCGCTCAAAGTCCAAGTCTCTCCATAGTCGGTTATTTAATCGTGGTGACCATTTCCCTCGGAGCGTATCGGCGAGGACATCAACATCGACTCGGAACTTAGTAGTATCTCTTCTCCATATCTCTGCGGCAGAATACAAACCCATAATCGTATCAGAAATCTCATGGTTCCTGACAATCGATTTGGGTTGATTCACTCTTGGTGGAAGCGATAGCCAATCAGACCAGGAGAAATGATGGTCAATTCTGTCAGATACACTGTCATGACCCCATACATCGGTAAACTTATAGTAAGATTTTGATTTCAGTATACGTGGATCCGTCCAACCCTTGAAATGCTTTTCTTTATCCGCAGGAATCATAAAATCTACCCACTTCTCCCTATAAAGCATTACTGTATCAAAGGATGAAGACATAGAAGATATTTCACTTAGATATCCAGTTAGATGTAATATTGGTCTCCTTCTTGTATCTACTTTCACTTCCGGAAGTTCATAAGTCAGTCTCGACATTTCAATGATAGTGTCTCCCGGAGAAGATACCTTTTTGTCTGAATATCCAAGGCTTCGTAATGTAAGAGGATATGCACCTAAGTATATATCAGGCAACCGACCCATATCATCGCCTGTTCCGATCATCTTTCCTGTCCGATCAAAGATAGACACCCGTGACAACGGAATTCTACTCTCAGCATCAAGCACTTTCGAACGATATGCAGATATATCCAAGTGTAATATTAAAACTGTAGCAAACAAAACAACCACTGGAAAAGGAAACTTTTTCAGCTGCTTTATGCAAAAAATTGGGTTATATTTATCTGCCTTATGCTTCATGTCACAAAATTATCATTTCTTGACATCAGTTCCAAGTTTTCCACTTATCTTTTAACTTATCTTTATAATTATTATGACGACAAAACATTTTGAATAACTAAAATTTCTCCTCCTCTAATAAAAAAAAAAACTAACAAATTAGTTTGCGTATTTAAAAAATTAGTTATATCTTTGCACCCAGAATAAAACTAATTGTTATGAGAGCTGGAAGAAAAAAACAATTGCTTACCGAAAAGGAAGCCGAACTGATGAACATGCTTTGGGAAAAGGGTCCACTGTTTGTGCGCGAAATGGTCGACCTATACCGTGACCCCAAACCCCATTTCAACACCGTAGCCACTACAGTCCGTATTCTTGAAGGAAAAGGATACGTCTCTCATGAAGTCTTTGGGGGTAGTCACAGATTCTATGCGGTAGCCGACAGAAGCGAGTTCAGATCTAAATCCTTGGCCGATGTCATAAAAAATTTCTTTGGAAACTCTTATAAGGTGGCTATTTCCTCTCTTATTGAAGAAGAGAAAATATCCGTCGACGAGGTAAAAGAAATTCTCAATTTCATAGAAAAGAAAAATTCAGAGGTTGACAATGAAGAAAATAACTCTAAAACCACGTAATCATGCTACTCTCCTACTCTATAATTTCTTCAATAATCCTCATATTCGGATACCTTGCCTTCCGCTTCTTCCTTGCGGGACAATGCCAACATTCCTTCAATCGGAAGATGTTGCTCTTGATCTATGCCTGTTCGCTACTGATTCCAATTGCAGTGCTCGCCTCCATTTTGCATAATCCCCCAAGCATCGCCTCCGACTTATCCAAAATTGGAATAGAAGTGATATCAAACAATTTTACTCCAGACCATATTGCCAACTCCTCAGAAGTAATATCCTCCTTTCCAATATCCTCTCTGTTAAAAATCCTTTATATATTAGGGGCAATGGTAGCAATGTGCTATTTTCTGTATGGAGTTGCGAGTCTTTGGCAACTTGTAAAAAAAGGTCAGCCGCAGGAATTTGAAAACTTCACAATTGTCTTGGTTGATGACACATACCGAATCTCCCCCTTTACATGGGAACAATCCATAGTAATGAGAAAATCTGACTTTGAAGAAGATGGCGATATGATTCTGATTCATGAGCACGCACATCTTCGTCTTCATCACTGGGCTGACTTGGTTTTGGCTTATCTCGCGATATGCCTGCAATGGTATAATCCCGCTGCATGGGCAATGAGAAGGGATTTGAAAATGCTCCATGAGTATCAGGCAGATGAAGCCGTAAAAGATATAGGAGTCAATCTAAAAGAATATCAAATGCTATTATTAGAAAAGGCTGTCGGCACCGGTTACCAGTCGTTTGCCAACAACCTGAATCACAGTAATCTTAAAAAACGAATAACTATGATGTACAAAAAGAAAACATCAGCTAAGCGCAGATTGTTCTCGCTTGCGTTGATTCCGGCTATAGGAGCCGGGATTGCAGTGACTGCTATTCCATCGGTAGCAGGAGTCCTTGAATCTTTGGCAAATGAGGCTTTCTCTTCGACTGCGGAAGCTGCTTCTGATCAGGATAAAGATAATCGGGATGTATTTGTCGCCGTTGAGACAATGGCTGAATATCCAGGAGGTATGGAGGCACTGATGCATTATTTAATGAATAACATCAGATATCCTGAAGAAGCTTATAAGAATGACATACAAGGAAGAGTAATCATTAAGTTTGTGATTGAAAAGGATGGGGCCGTGACCAATGCAGAGGTAGTGAAAGGAGTATCTCCTGAATTGGATCAAGAGGCTTTGCGAGTTGTTTCTTCTCTGCCAAAGTGGAATCCTGGAAAAGTAGGAGGAAAAGATGTTGCCAGCTACTTCACACTACCCGTCAACTTCCGAATTCAAAAAGACGAACCAAAAAAAGAATAACATAAGTAACGCTGTTATTGCAAAGTAGGGACGCACGGCTCGTGCGTCCTTCTCAATATATTTAGCGTTCGCAAAGCCAACTGATGGCATAGGGTGCAAACATACGAATTCATTTTCAATCAAATTAAAAAAATTGATTTTTTCTTGCAAGAAAATTTGGAAATCTCAACTTAATGCATTACCTTTGCGTTATAGAAATAGAACGAGGGTGGAGAGCCACCCAATAAGAGAGAATTATCCCAACACCACATCAAAGCATTTTGGGAAACTCATCAAACTTTAATGAAATACCGAGACCATCTGCCGGATGCAATGGCGGGCCCCCCACTTTCGGGTGGTGTTCCCTAACAGGACGCAGGCGGATTACAAAGCGCCGGTGGATCTCAAATCCTGTCTATCGGAGTTTCATCACAAACCCTTTGATGTGGCCTTATAAAGGAGGCAGTGGGCGTTATGCCTTCCGCCTCCTTCCTTTTATGGGCATATCCTCTTATCCAAACTAAACCCCAAAGACATTAAAGATCTTAGAGAGCTTAATGACCTTAAAGACCCTAAAGCCCCTAAGGCCATTAAAGTCCCTAAAGCCATTAAAGCCCTTAGAGTCCTTAAAACCCTTAAACCATTTCAAGATAAAAATGAAAGATGTAAAACACACTCTGCTTGACAGAGTATCAATCCGCCGCTACGAGCGTGAGGCAATACCTCCGGAAACTATGGATTTCATCTTCGATGCAATCCGTAACACACCTACCAGCTACAATGGTCAGCAATACTCAGTCATAGACATCGACGACCAAGCTCTGAAAGAAAAACTATATGAACTGACTAATCAGAAACAACTCAAGACCTGCAACCGTCTACTTATCTTCTGCTCCGACTACAACAAGATGACCCTTCTCGCAAAAAAGAAAGGCGTAGAAATGCCTCCCTTCACTGACACAATGGACGGCACTATCATCGGAGTAATAGATGCCTCTCTCGCCATGATGAGTGCAGTGGTTGCTGCGGAAGCTTGCGGTCTCGGATGCAACTGCGTAGGTTATCTCCGCACAGTAGATCCAAAAGCCGTAGCTGAATTACTGAAACTCCCGAAAGGTGTATTCGTGGTATGCGGTCTCGCTCTTGGCATTCCTCGCGAACATCCCGACCTAAAACCCAAACAACAGCGCGATCTTATATTCATGAAAAACTGCTACTCACAAGATCCCGAAAAACTGACTGAAGAACTCGTAGAATACGATAAGGTGGTCACAGACTACAACCAACATCGCGCAGGAGGAACTTCCGACAACGACTGGTGTGCCCACATCATCAACTACTACGACCATGCGATGAACTACAACATCCTCCAATACCTCAAAGACCAAGGATACTATATCAAAAAATAATTCACTTCGAAGAATGCATAATGCGTAATTCATAATGCATAATTGAGTACGCGTCAGTAGAATGATTATGCATTGTGCATTATGACTTGCTTTAGCTTGAGCGTAGCTAATTATGAATTGATAAAAAATAAAGCTCCAAATTTGGAGCTTTATTTTTTTATCTTCGTCCCATGCCCTTCTGTCGCATCTGTTTCATCATTGCCATCGGATTCTTTATTCCTCCAGTTGCCATGCGCATCATTTTGCGAGTTTCTTCAAATTGCTTCAACAGTCGGTTGACTTCCTGAAGAGAAGTTCCACTTCCCTTAGCGATTCGTTGACGTCTTGATGCATTGATGATCTCTGGGTTCTGACGCTCGTAAGGAGTCATTGAATAAATGATAGCCTCAATTCCTTTGAAGGCATTATTGTCAATGTCAATATCCTTAATAGCCTTGCTAACACCGGGAATCATTGCAGCCAAATCCTTGATATTACCCATCTTCTTGATCTGCTGAATCTGCTTCAAGAAATCATCAAAGTCAAACTTGTTCTTTCGGATTTTCTCTTGGAGTCGCTCTGCCTCTTTCTGATCATAAATCTCCTGGGCACGTTTTGCAAGCTCAACGATATCTCCCATACCGAGGATACGGTTTGCCATTCCTTCAGGATTGAATTCCTGAATATCCTCCATTTTCTCACCGATACCTACAAATTTGATAGGTTTATCTACGACCGAACGGATAGAGAGTGCTGCACCACCACGAGTATCACCGTCAAGCTTAGTAAGTATGACTCCATTGAAATCAAGTCGGTCATTGAATTCCTTTGCTGTATTTACGGCATCCTGACCTGTCATTGAGTCTACTACGAAGAGTGTCTCATCAGGATTCACGGCTTTCTTGATTGCGGCAATCTCCCGCATCATCTCCTCATCGACAGCCAAACGACCGGCTGTATCGACAATCACAAGGTCAAGCTTATTTTCCTTAGCATATTTGATGGCATTCAAAGCTATCTCAACCGGATTCTTATTGCCTTCCTCCGTATAGACAGGCACATCTATCTGCTGAGCCAATACTTTCAACTGCTCGATTGCAGCCGGACGATAAACGTCGCCTGCTACTAACAATGGTTTGCGGCCCTTTTTCTTAAGTTTAAGCGCAAGTTTACCGGAGAAAGTCGTCTTACCAGAGCCTTGAAGTCCCGACATCAATATGACCGCCGGTTTCCCTTCAAGAACAAGCGGCTCCTCCTTGCCACCCATAAGAGCTGTGAGTTCGTCGTGGACGATCTTAACCATAAGCTCCTTCGGCTTCAGAGCATTGATTACGTTTTGGCCAAGAGCTTTTTGCTTTACAGTGTCAGTGAAAGTTTTTGCCACCTTATAATTGACGTCAGCATCGAGCAATGCCCGGCGCACGTCTTTCATCGTCTCGGCTATGTTGATCTCGGTGATGCGTCCTTCTCCTTTTAGGATCTTAAACGATCTCTCGAGTCTTTCAGATAGGTTATTAAACATAATATTTGAGTATTAATGCATAATTCATAATGCATAATTCATAATTACTTGTCTCTTAATAGTCTATTGAATGCATTTATGAAATTATACACTATATTTTAATTATTATTTTAGAAGATTTGTTGCCGTGTCTGGAAAGATTATTTTTGGCTTGAAGGTTTTAGCTTCCTCAGGAGTCATCGAAGCGTATGCTATGATAATTATTATATCACCTACCTGAGCCTTTCTGGCAGCTGCCCCATTGAGACATACTATACCTGAATTGGCTTTGCCGGCAATAGTATAGGTTTCCAGACGCTCTCCATTATTGTTGTTAACTACTGCCACTTTCTGCCCTGGCAATATGCCGGCTGCTTCCAAAAGAGCAGAATCAACAGTGATGCTTCCGATATAATTGAGATTGGCCTCGGTGACGTGCACCCGATGGATTTTGGAGGCCAGCATTTCGATCAGCATTGCTTGCAAATGTTGAATTTATTTATATCTAATGTTATCAATAAGACGCACCTTACCACAATAGACTGTGATGCATCCAACTACATCGGGAGATTCTTCCCATTCATCTATTGGAAGTAGTGTACGACCATCGACTATTTCAAAATACTCCACATTCATGTATGGAACCGCATTTATTCGCTCTACAACCGTGTCGTGAGTTGCCTGAACTGAATGGTCTTTTGAATACTCTACGCTATATGCCAACGCTGCGTGTATCTCAGGCGCTACTTTTCGCTGTTCCTCTGTCAACAACGCATTGCGAGAAGAAAGTGCTAAACCATCATCTGCTCGCTTGATAGGCACTGGAACAATCTCAACATTAATATGCTCAGATTCTATCATATTTCGTATCACGGCTATCTGCTGGAAATCTTTCTCTCCAAAATATGCTCGCGTAGGGCGACAGAGACGGAATAGCCTGCTGACTACCTGTGCCACACCCTGGAAATGACCCGGACGGAATTTTCCTTCCATAACTTCAGCGGCAGTGCCAAGCTCAAACTCATGATCCCGCTCAGTCCCTGAGGGATACATTTCTTCTACCGACGGCGCAAACACAGCTGCCGCTCCTGCTCCGGCAAGCAGCCGGAAGTCTTCTTCCTCGTTTCTTGGATATGTGGCGAGGTCCACGGGATTATTAAACTGGGTCGGATTAACAAAAACACTGACAAGAGCCACATCATTTTCTGCCACGGCTCTTTTGACGAGTGAAAGGTGACCCTCATGAAGAGCCCCCATTGTAGGAACGAGTCCTATTGTCTTTCCATTGCCAAGCGTCTTGCCTACGAAGGCTTCCAGATCACTGACACTTCGAATTATCTGCATTGTCATTGCTTTATTTGATAATTTACAGCCAACTCATGGATGGCTTATTACCTGATAAAAGTTTCAACTTGCAAAATTAATAAAATACTCCCAAACCCACCAAGGATTTCAGAAAAAAAAGGCAATCCAATGTTAAAAAAATAGAAAAATAAAGCCTTGAAACCCTCAAAAGTCAAAATCCATCCCAAAGATAAGGTCTATATGGAATTTTTTTTGTAATTTTGCACTATGGCATGTAGCGACGCGTGAAGCGGATCGATATGCAGATTATAAATTATAGATATGGCCAAGAAAAAATTCCTTTTTGTGGCGCAGGAGGTGGCTCCCTATCTCCCGCCGGAAAAAATATCCTCACTGGGCAAAGATGTAGCCACAGGCATACATAAAAGAGGTTATGAAGTTAGGACTTTCACTCCTAAGTGGGGTGCGATCAACGAACGTCGCAACCAACTTCATGAAGTCATTCGTCTTAGTGGACTTAATGTCACCATTGACGACAACGACCATCCACTTCTGCTGAAGGTAGCAAGCTTGCACCCCACTCGCACCCAGGTATATTTTATCGACAACGACGACTATTTCCAGAAGCTTGACTCTGATATCGACGATGTAGGAAGCAACCGTCCTGACAACGACCAAAGGATAATATTCTTTACACGCTCTACCGTCGAAACTGCTAAAAAGTTACAATGGGATCCGGCTGTTATCCATTCACAGGGATGGATTGCTTCCATGACTCCTGTCTATCTTCGTCAACTTAGCGACTCAATTCCTTTTGAAAAATCAAAGGTGGTCTACACTGTCCTTCCTGAAGATATTCCGGTCTCAATTGACTCTGATTTCTTCCGCCGACTCATTGAAGATGGCGTCAAAGCTGATTATCTTGCCGCTTATGACGGTATGGAGTTCAACACAGCTCTTCTCCATAGAATGGCAATCGACAATTCAGATGGTGTAATTTTCATGACTGACGAGCCTGACCCTGATTTGTTGGCGGCAGTTGAAGCTAAAGGTATACCATACCTAAAAAAAGAGGAAGCTGACGGCAACCTTGAAGCTTACATTGAGTTTTACGACAAACTTTCTGAAAAATGATGCGCTACTCATATATACGCAAGTCACTAAAGACGCTTGCCGCTCCTATTATCGGACTCGCTGTCGGGGCTATTTTTGCTTCATGCGAAGACAATGTATCTACTGTCGGTAGCGATCTCGCTTCAGGAGAGGTTCAGATTGCTCTCGATTCTTTGATATGGAACGGAACTGACCAATATGTCTACCGTGGAGATCAAAAATTTCAAGTTGTTTGCCCCAAAATCAATTATTCTACTATCTTTGATGATGAAGTCGACACAAGGAGCACCACCAATCTCCTTGGCCGAATCAGTGTGCCTGAATATGGCGACCTTAGCTGCTCATTTGTCAGCCAGCTGCTGAGTAGCGCCCGACTCGACATTCCTGATTCTATTCCAATCGCCCAGATTGACTCTATGAAGCTCGTGCTGTATGTCCCGAGAGGTGAACTGACTGGTGACTCTCTCGCTCCTCAGCAACTTAAAGCTTACCGCCTGACCAAGTCTCTGCCTTCGGTTATCAATAATCATTTTGATCCTACAGGATATTATGATCCGGCTTCTACACTTGGCACAAGAAGCTTCACCCTCTCCGCTCTTGGCATGAGCGATTCGCTTTATATTCACAAAAGGTCAATAAATATTGCAATCCCTCTATCAAGAGAAATGGCAGTGGAGACTGTCAATGCATACAGGAATGAGCAGACAAAGTCTATTTTTGAATGGCCGAAGTCTTTCGAAGAGTATTTCCATGGTATTTACGTCGAGCCATCATTCGGTCGTGGTTGCATTGCAAACATTTCTTATATTGACTTCGAGATTTTCTATAACTATAAGAAACAGGAATCCACCACTACCAACGGAACGACAACTACTTCTTGGGTAACAAAAGTAGGTGAAACAGGCGTTTTTGCCTCTTCCCCAATCGTATTGAGCAGTAACAATATAAGCTACAAACCTTCGGAATATTTACAGAATCTCGCAGCTAATAATGAAGCCATCGTTACTACTCCCGGTGGTTATCGTGTGACACTTAAATTTCCTGCTAAAGAACTTCTTGACATCTACAATAGATCACAGTCAAATCTGGCGGTTGTAAGCAACCTATATTTCACTATCCCTGCTGAGGAGATACATAACGATTACGACCTTACTCCTCCTCCTTATCTAATTATGGTGAAATCGTCAAAACTGGAAGAATTCCTGTCGAGCAATTCTCTC
The DNA here is from genome assembly GCA_964634905.1 of uncultured Sangeribacter sp. GTDB lineage: Bacteria > Bacteroidota > Bacteroidia > Bacteroidales > Muribaculaceae > Lepagella. The sequence continues at coordinate 17,766 of CAZWJO010000009.1, read as the reverse complement.
CCTAATAATAAGGATTCGTTTTATGCTGAATATGATACGGACATGAAGGAGTATCCCTTCTCCTCAATGAGAAATTATATATTAGATCTTATCCAAAACGGGGTAACTGAACAGGATCTTGATTTCACTATTATTCCTGCCTATCTTGAATTTGAGGTAGAAGAATCAAACAACAACTTAAGTATATTTGGATATGGCTCTTCGTCAAGCAATGGCAAGAAATATCTAACAAAATGTACTCCATATATAACGAAGCCTTCAATGTGTAAGCTCCGTATGGATAAGGCAAGGACCGTATTCACATATTCTCTTCAGCTGATGAAATGAAAATGAACGCTCCGGCTCTCATATTTTTATTCAGCCTGTTGCAATTCATCACTGGCACTGCGGCTAATCCAGCCGACAGTGCCGTTATGTCTCCCTCCGGGGCCACTCTCCTTTTCGCAGGAGACGCAATGCAACATCAGGCTCAACTTGATCAGGCTCTCCTGGAAGGTGGTGGGAAACGATACGACTACTCTGAATGTTTCCGGTGGATAGCTCCGACAATTACTGAAGCTGATTATGCAGTGGTTAACCTTGAAGTGCCTCTCGGAGGAGGACCTCGATATAGCGGTTATCCCTGCTTCAGTGCTCCCGACAGTTATGCTCAGGCTCTTGCTGATGCCGGGTTTGATATGATGCTCACTGCAAACAACCATTGCCTTGATTCAGGTATGAAAGCTGCACGTCGCACTATTAGCGCTCTCGATTCCCTCGGTATCGATCATATCGGAACGTATCATGATGCAAAAGACCGCGAAGCAAAAATCCCTTTCATCAAAGATATTAATGGCATTAAATTTGGTTTTCTCAATTATACTTACGGTACAAATGGAATCCCAGCTCGCGACGGTATGGAGGTTGCACTCATCGACCGTCAGAAAATTGCAGAAGAGATGATAAAGACTCGTGATGCTGGAGCTGAAATCCTTGTTGTCACTATGCACTGGGGTATAGAATATGTACTTAGAGAAAACGCAATACAACGAGACCTTACTCAATTTCTAATCGACAACGGTGCAGACATGGTCATAGGAAGCCATCCCCACGTAATCCAACCTATGAAAATGATTCACGATGAAAAGCGTCAGCAACAGGTACCGGTGGTCTATTCTCTTGGCAATTTCATTTCAAATATGAAGACCGGCGACACTCGGGGTGGTGCCTACATGCGCGTACGTGTAGAACGAGACGAAACAGGGACTCCTATTGTAAGATGGGCTGATTACGACACTTTCTTCTGCGCAAAACCTACAGGAAAAGGCTCGAACTTCACAGTCATTCCTTCCGACCGTACAGATCTCATTCCTGAAGCCCAACGCGAACACTGGCGCATCTTCGATCGCTCTTCTTCCAAAGTATTTGATGCCGAAAACGTAAATATCCCCCGCCGAAAAAAATAAATCCTCAATGTCCATTGTTTAATGTTTAATACTTAAATCAAAATCAATATGAAATCTCAAATCGACACTCCTAAGGCTCCCGGCGCAATCGGACCTTACAGCCAAGCTGTAAAAGCAAACAACCTCATCTTCGTTTCAGGTCAACTTCCCATCAATCCAGAAGACGGCACAATGGGCGAATGCATCAAATGCCAGACCCGTCAGAGCCTCGAAAATGCCAAGGCTATCCTTGAAGCTGCCGGTGCCACTCTCGCCGATGTAGTAAAGACTACAGTCTTCCTCGCAGACATGAGCCTTTTCGGTGAAATGAACGAGGTATACGCTGAATATTTCTCAGCTCCTTATCCGGCTCGTTGCGCTTTCGCAGTAAAGGAGCTCCCCAAGCAAGCCCTCGTCGAAATCGAAATGATTGCGGCCGTATAATTTAGAATTGTGAATTTTGAATTTAGAATCAGACTAAGTCATATAGAATAATTGAGGATTATTCTTATCTTCTACTGGTTTCGGCTTTAACCGAAAAGCAGGTCGGAGACCAGACATTATGCCAAAACCCCAGGCTTCAGCCTGGGGTTTCTTATATCTTGACTCAGTAGCCTCGGAGAGGCGATTTATGATAACTATATACAAACGAACTATCCCTCTTTTTCCATTAATTCAAGTAGCCGCATCTCAGACTCATCTATTCTTTCTATTATCTCTTCCATCCTTGCTCCAGCTTTTGTGATTTCCTCTAATGTCATCTTTCCCGACGACATTCCAGTCTCTAATTCCGTCTTTTCTTTATTGAGACTTTCGAGCTCTATCTCAAGAGCCTCCATTTCTCTTTTCTCTTTGAAAGTCAGCTTAGGCTTTCTTTCAGTCTTCTGCTTAGAAGTGCTGCTCTTATCAGTCTTTCCTTTAGCCTCAGCAATTCTCTTAGCTTCTTCAGCGGCTGCTTTAAGCTCCTTCTCCTCTTGACGGACGCAATGACGATAAGTGGAATAATCTCCGGGAAAATCCCTGACTTCACCATCCCCTTTCATTACAAATATATGGTCTACTATCCGATCAAGAAAGAATCTATCATGGCTTACGACTATCACACAACCCTTGAAATTGGCCAAATAATCTTCAAGCACGCCAAGAGTCATAATATCCAAGTCGTTGGTAGGCTCGTCAAGAATCAGAAAATTGGGCTGCCGCATCAATACAGTCGCCAAATATAATCTACGTCTTTCTCCTCCACTCAACTTATATATGTATTTTTGTTGAGTCGATGGTTCAAAAAGGAAATGTGTCAGAAATTGAGATGCTGTTAGAGTAGTCTTATCATCTATGCGAACTGTTTCTGCTATTTCTCTTACTGCATCTACGACCTTTTTCTTCTCATCGAAATCAGTCATACCTTCCTGTGAATAGTATCCCCATCTCACTGTTTCCCCTACATCAAAATGTCCCGAATCCGGAGCCATTTCTCCAAGGAGCATCTTTATGAATGTAGACTTTCCTGTTCCATTGTCTCCGACGATTCCAACTTTCTCAAATCGTGCAAAGTTATAGTTGAAGTCGTTCAGAATTGGAATTTCCACGCGTGATCCATCAGGAAGCTCTTTCTCAAATCTCTTAGCCACATGCACTGCTTCGAAAATCTTATTTCCTATATAACTTCCTTTCACTGCCAATCTAACATCCTTCTCTTGCAGATTGACGTGGCTCCGCTTCTCAAGGTCATGGAAAGAGTCTATCCTATATTTTGCTTTACTTCCACGGGCCTGTGGCTGCCGACGCATCCATTCCAATTCAGTACGCAATAGATTCTTGACTTTTGCAAGCTCTGCACTCAGCACTTCATGACGCTCTGTCCTCTTGCGCAAATAATAATCATAGTTTCCTTCATATAGGAATGCTTCTTGTCTGTCTATTTCAAGAATTTGCGTGCAGACATAGTCAAGGAAGTATCGGTCATGTGTCACCATGATAAGGGTAGTCCTCAATCTTGACAGATAATTCTCAAGCCATTCTACCATTGCTATGTCAAGATGGTTGGTAGGCTCATCAAGTATCAAAAGATCCGGTTCTTGTAGTAGAACTTTGGCTATAGAGACTCGCTTAAACTGACCGCCGGACATTGTGCCAAGCTTCTGTTCGAAATCAGTGATCCCAAATTGCGACAACATCTGCCGTGCTCGGTCCTGAGCTCCATAGTCTTCACTGTTATGCGGTGCCGGAGTAGCGTAGTCGAGTGCTGTTTCCTCCTTGTCGTAGGTCGGACTTTGTGACAAATATCCAACTCTCACGCCCTCAAAAAATGTGATTTTTCCAGAGTCATAGTCGTCTATGCCACAAATAATATTGAGAAAGGTCGTTTTTCCCGATCCGTTTCTTGCTACAATTCCAATTTTATCTCCTTCCTCTACTGTAAGAGAAAGATCAGAAAAGAGTATACGATCCCCTATCGACTTTGTTAGCTTTTCTATCTGAAGCTTTATCATTGCCGGTCAGAACATCAGTATTCAAAGTCCACACAAGCCCGAGCCTCTTTATATGGACCAAGGATTGCAGCCGCAGCTACATGTGCAGGATGCTTTGCGTATGTATGGACATCGGCCATAGTGGGGACAACTGCCATCAATACTACATCCCAATCTTCTGCAGGATTCTTATTGATTCCTACTTCCATACTCTGCAGACATTCGATCTTCTCTGGTAGTGCAAGAAGAGCTTCTTTGAAGTCTTCAGCTATTTTACGGCGTAGCTCTTCGCTGCCGTGTAGTTTGAACATTACTGTATGCTTTACCATTGTTTAGGTTTATTTTTTGCAAAGTTAATAAAAATTTCCTAATTTTGCCAATCAAAACGACATTGGGTATCATGAAAAGACACTTTTTTAACCTTTTCTTATTGTTGGAATCGATTTTTATATACTTCCCGACACATGCGGAGATCCTCCCGGAACCAGCCGCAGGAGCGGATAAAATCAGTTATGTCCCTGAATTCCATGGGGCTGTGCGTCCACGCTGGGAACTCGACACGGAGACAGGTGATAGCCGTTTCGAAGTGAGATGGGCAAGGTTTACTGCTGAAGGAAAAGTGGCTCCAAAAATCGGATATTTCCTCCAAGTCGACCTTTGCGACCAAGGTGTATTCAAGTTTCATGATGCATACGTAAAGATGGAAGTGGCAAAAGGGCTCGAAGTCCAAGCCGGGCAGTTCCGTATGCCTTTCGGACGCGAACCTTTTATGGCTCCTCAGAACTATGTATTTGCCAACCGTTCTTTTATGGGAAAGCAAATGTGCAACTATCGCAAAGTAGGAGCAAAACTGACATATACCCTCCCGACAAAACTACCACTTACTATTGAAGCAGCCGTCGGAAATGCAGGAGGTGTCTCAAATCATAATATTTGGAGCAAATCTTACATGGGTTGCAGCCGTGTTTCTCTTCAAGCAGGAGACTTTAACATCTGTGGAGGAGTAATGGACATTCTTCCAGACATCACCAGAATAATGCTATACGATATCGGTACTACATGGCGACGTGGTGACTGGCGTGGAGGGTTGGAATATATGAATGAGCATTATGTCGATTCCCACCACAAAGATGCTCATTCTTGGGTAGTCTGGGGCGACTATGGAAGAAATGCAAAGCTGGGAATCTTCAATCACTGGAGTGTGCAAGCGCGTTATGACGGCATGAACCGCCAATGGAACGGCGTTGAAGGAACTCCCGACAATGAAGGTCGACATCGTGCAACTGTCGGAGGAACTCTCTCTTACCGATACAAAAAAGTTTTCGCCGACCTTATGCTCGACTACGAACAATATTTTTACGAACACGGCTATACACCTACTGACGGACAAGGCAACAAACTTATCCTTGAACTTGCAGTCAGATTTTAATTTTACCAACCGAAATTGTTTAAACTACTTAAATAATAGAGCCATCATGAAAAAAAATGCTTCGTCTTTAATGACAGAGGAACACTTCTGGAATATAATCGACCAATCACAACAAGGATATTATCTGGATCGACTGCTATCACCACTATCTGTGGAAGAAATCTATGGATTTATATATTGGTGGCGATATTTCGCAGCGCAGACCTACCGACAGGATCTCTGGGCAGTAGCGTATGTTGTGAGAGGAGGCTGCAGCGATGATTCCTTCGACTATTTCAGATCTTGGCTGATTTCCCAAGGAAAGAAGATAGTGTATGACGCTATTGAGAATCCGGATTCCTTATGCGAAGTTTTTGAAGAAATTGTAGACTCCGGCCAACGTCTTGAGCCAACGGATGAGACAGCAGACAGCATCCCTATTGTAGTCCTTGATAATAAAACAAAGGAAAAAGGCTACTACTTCAATCATATAAATGAATATGAGATGCCTGTGTACCCTAATGACATCAATTTTGAATGGGATGAAGACGATGAGCAATCGATACGAAACGTTTGCCCCAAGACTTTCGACAGATGGTGGAATTCTTCAGATAATGTAATAAGCCAAAATATAGCTGAATTCGAGAAGGAGAAAGCCAAAATCGGATTCTGGGGCAAACTGAAAAGCATTTTCAGCGAATGACTTTAGGGTAGCTAACTCTATCATTCAACGTTTGCCTAATAAAGGATTTTTTTGTAATTTTGCACTCTAAAACAACAAAGGTAGAAGAATTTACGATTAAAAACATGATACAAACTAACAATTTAAGCATCCAGTTTGGCAAAAAACCACTTTTCTCGGATGTAAACCTTACTTTTACTCACGGCAACTGCTATGGCATTATTGGTGCTAATGGTGCAGGTAAGTCCACTTTAATGCGAATCCTTTCAGGACAACTATCCCCAACTTCCGGCTCAGTGACTATGGGACCAGGGGAACGGCTTTCCGTGCTCGAACAAGATCACTTCAAGTATGACGATTGCACCGTAATAGAAACAGTTCTTAGAGGCCATACTACACTTTGGGATATTATGCAAGAAAAGGATGCACTGTATGCAAAGGAAGACTTCACTGAAGAAGATGGCATTCGGGCTGCTGAATTGGAAGAGAAGTTTGCTGAAATGGAGGGATGGAATGCTGAAAGCGATGCTGCAGCTTTACTTTCTGGACTCGGGATCAAGGAAGATTCCCACTATTCGTTGATGAGAGATATGGGCGCCAATGAAAAAGTGCGTGTACTTCTGGCAAAGGCTCTTTTCGGCAACCCCGATAATCTTCTCCTCGACGAACCAACCAACGACCTTGACCTCGAAACAGTGGCATGGCTCGAAAATTATCTCAGCAACTTTGAAAATACGGTCCTTGTCGTAAGCCACGACCGTCACTTCCTCGATGCTGTCAGCACTCACACTCTCGACATAGATTATAATAAGATTTCTCTCTTCGCTGGAAACTATAGCTTCTGGTATCAGTCTTCTCAACTTGCTCTCCGCCAGCAACAGATGGCAAATAAGAAGGCTGAGGAGAAGAAGAAAGAACTTCTCGAATTCATCCGTCGTTTCTCTGCTAATGTGGCAAAATCTAAGCAGACTACTTCCAGAAAGAAGATGCTCGAAAAACTGAACATTGAGGAGATCCAACCGTCCACTCGCCGCTATCCGGGTATCATCTTCACTCCAAACAGAGAAGTTGGAAATAAGATTCTCGAAGTCAAAGGTTTGAAAGCTACCATTGATGGAGAAGTCCTCTTTGATAATGTCAATTTCCAAATTGAAAAGGGCGATAAGGTAGCTTTTTTAAGCCGTGACCCACGTGCCATGACTGCCCTTTTCGAAATAATCATGGGCAACCGAAAAGCTGATGCTGGAGATTACGACTGGGGACAGACAATCACCACTGCCTATCTTCCTCTCGATAATAGCGCTTTCTTTGACACAGACCTCAATCTCGTAGACTGGCTATGTCAATACTCAAAAGACTCTTCTGAAATTTATCTCAAGGGCTTCCTCGGAAAGATGCTCTTCAGCGGCGAAGATGTGCTAAAGAAAGCAAGTGTCCTCTCCGGCGGAGAGAAGATCCGTTGTATGATAGCACGAATGATGCTGACCGACGCTAACACTCTTGTACTCGATTCTCCGACCAACCACCTCGACCTCGAATCTATTCAAGCTTTCAACAATACTCTCCAAAATTTCAAGGGAGTAATCCTCATGTCGAGCCACGACCACGAGTTCATCCAGACCGTTTGCAATCGCATAATAGAACTAACTCCTAACGGAATAATAGATAAGATGATGGACTACGATGACTACATCACCGACGAAAAAGTAGCCGCAGCCCGCGAACGACTCTACAAATAATTATAATCCCCGATTAATAATATTAGGCGAGACTTAAATATGTCTCGCCTTATTTATTATTGTTCTCTTAAAAAATCATTTATCCAATATTAATTATTCATTATTCACTATTCACTATTCACTATTCTTTATTCAATAATCAGTTTCCCATATCAGAAATAAACTTGATCCTGACAAGTCGTATCTCTTCCTCAGTATAATCTTCACCAAGATCCTGAATTGCCTCTTCAAGGTTATCCTCTTCTGTCTCCTGGAAATAATCGATTATGTCTTCTTCCACACCCTCTTCAAGTACATCCTTGAGGAAATAGTCGATATTTATCTTGATGCCTGCCTCTACTATTGCTTCGAGTTCTGTAAGAAGTTCATCAAAATCTAACCCCTTGCTCTCTGCCAGCTCATCTAAGGCTATCTTCCGGTCGATACCCGTGATCAGATACACCTTGAGCTTAGATTTGTTGGGCATCATCCTGACCTTGAAATCTTCTGGACGCACAATGTCATTTTCCTCTACATACTCCCGGATGGTCTTTATAAACTCATCTCCAAAGCGCTTTGCCTTTCCGGTTCCAACTCCTGGAATGAACGCAAGTTCTTCCATCGTGATCGGATAAGTTGTGGCCATCGCTTCAAGTGAGGGTTCTTGGAAAACCACGTATGGAGGCACATCGTTCTTCTTCGCAATTTTTTTCCGAAGATCGATAAGTATCTTATAAAGCACTTCATCAGCTGCCCCTGATCCTGCAAGTTGCTGTGGCTCCGGTTCTTGTTCTGAAAATTCTGAATCTTCTACAATCTTGAAGTGCGGTGTAGGATTTTTCAGATACTTCTTTCCCTTGGCCGTGACTTTCAATATTCCATAATTCTCCAGGTCACGTTTGATATATCCGGCGATATCGGCTTGGCGTATTACTGCTGCCAAAACTCGCTCATCAGTGTTGGGCATACACCCAAACATCTCAATTTCATCATGACCATTTTCACGGATTTCATCTGTTGCGCGTCCTATCATGACGCATGTGATATATTCCGCCTTGTATTTTTCCTTAAGTGCGAGGGCCGTTTCCATGACGGCGCAAAGTTCTTCTGTAGCTTCCACTAATATTTTTGGGTGTTTGCAATTGTCGCAGTTGCCACAATTGTCATTTTCATAGTTCTCACCGAAATAATGCAAGAGTATTTTTCGGCGGCATACCGACGACTCGGCATAAGCCGCTGTTTCTGCAAGAAGTTGCCTCCCTATCTCTTGCTCGGCGGGGGTTTTTGAGAGCATTAGTTTGTCAAGTTTCTGAAGGTCTTTTCTTGTATAAAAAGCGATGCACAGTCCTTCTCCTCCATCGCGTCCAGCGCGTCCCGTCTCCTGATAGTAGCCTTCAAGACTCTTAGGGATATCGTAGTGGATCACATATCTGACGTCCGGCTTATCTATTCCCATGCCGAAGGCTATCGTAGCTACGATGACGTCTACTTCCTCGTGAAGGAAGGCATCCTGGTTTTCGCTTCTTACCGTTGCCTCCATTCCTGCATGATATGGAAGCGCCTTAATATTATTGACCTTCAGAAGTTCTGCCATCTCCTCCACTTTCTTTCTGCTCAGGCAGTATATTATGCCGCTTTTGCCTTTTTGCTGTTTCACAAAGCGGATGATGTTGGCATCGATGTCTTTTGTCTTAGGTCTTACTTCATAATAAAGATTTTCTCTGTTGAAACTTGATTTGAATACTTTTGCTTCAAGCATCCCGAGATTTTTCTGGATATCATGTTGCACTTTTGGAGTAGCCGTTGCCGTCAATGCTATCACAGGCCTATTCCCAACTCTCGAGATGATCGGGCGTATCTTCCTATATTCAGGGCGGAAGTCATGTCCCCACTCCGATATGCAATGAGCTTCATCCACAGCAAAGAACGATATCTTAACACTCCGCAAAAAATCTACATTCTCTTCTTTCGTAAGAGATTCAGGCGCCACATAGAGGAGTTTGGTCCTACCTTCTGTGACATCTTTTTTCACACTTTCTATCGCTGCCCGTGAAAGTGTAGAATTCAAAAAATGGGCTACTCCATCATTTTCTGCATAGTTGCGGATAGCATCTACTTGATTCTTCATCAGTGCTATGAGAGGAGAGATGACTATTGCTGTACCCTCCGACATAAGTGCAGGAAGTTGATAGCACAAAGATTTCCCACCTCCAGTGGGCATTAGCACAAAGACATCATTCCCATCAAGTAGCGATTGGATGATTTCTTGTTGCTGACCCTTGAAAGTGTCAAATCCAAAATGTAGCTTCAGGGCTTTCCTGAGTGTCTCGGGGTTTGTCATTGTTGTTAAGGATTGAGGAGCGACATTCGCCGCTTTGTGGATAGATACACAAAATTAACGATTTTTTTTGTAACCGCAAATATTTTCTTCAAAAATTACATACATTTTTATTTTTTCAATGATTTTTACCTTTCGGAAACATCTTTCTCATCCTCAATATAGCTTTATCTACTGGACCGGCACAGATCACTATCGTGGTCGCAACTACTATCAAAGCTCCCCCTATGATGTCTTGCAGTGTGATGGCCTGACCTAATACCAATACACTCAGCACTACCGCCGAAACAGGCTCGAGTGCCCCAAGTATTGCAGTGGGTGTCGATCCGATAAGCTGTATTGCCCTTGTGGTGCATCCCAAAGAGATTACGGTCGGGATGACTGCCAAAGCAATCAGATTCCACCATTCCCATCTTCTATCTGGGATCGTCAGTTCACTGCCGCAAGCTATCATCACAATATATAATAGACAGCCCCACCCTAACACATAAAAGAGTAGTTTGGTTGTCGGTATATGACTTACATACTTCGAGACATTTACCATGACTATATATAAGGCGTAAGTCAAAGCTGATGTCATAACAAGCAAGATTCCTATCATGTTGAGTGTAGTGTCTCCCTGCGGGTTCATCAGAAGCATCAGACCGGTTCCCATCACTACAATACAGATTACAGTAGATATACTGAACTTCTCATGAAAGAACATAATCATTATGACTGCTACCATGACAGGATAGACAAACAGCAATGTCGACGCTACCCCCGAGTTCATATAGTGATAGCTTGCAAATAGTGTAAGCGACGATAATGCCATCAAAACTCCAAGTATGACTGTAGGCAATATCTCCTCTCTCTTAAGTGAAAAAGACTTACCTCTCAATGCCATGATGACGGCAAGCACCGGAATTCCCATCAGATATCTAAAAAGGAGCACCGAAACCGGATTCATTCCCTGTCCATAAAGTGGCACGGCAAACGCAGGGTTGGTTCCATAGGCCGCCGCAGCCAATGCGGCTAACCCATAGCCTTTCGCTTTGTCTAACGATCCTTTCATCATACCATCAACGCCACTGCAATACCTCCAAATATTAGTAAGAAATTGCTTACCGCGTATGTCACTGTATACCCCATTGCCGGCAAAGTGCTGTCAAGATTATCCTGAAGAGCTCCAAGAGCTGCAACAGCATTTCTTCCGCCGGCTACGCAACCGAGCGTGACGGCTATCGGAAAGCGGAATATATAATGTCCGATAAATATGGAGATGACAAGAGGTAGAGTTGTGCATAGAATCCCTATAAAGAAGAGGCCTATTCCAGCTTGTTGAAGTCCTGAAATAAAAGTGGGTCCAGCCGCAAGTCCGACTATCGCAATGAAGAGGTTAAGACCTACATTATCGAGCATCCACACTACAGATGAAGGTATACGTCCTAAAGTAGGACGACGATTACGAAGCCATCCGAAGAAGAGACCTGCAAGCAATGCTCCTCCACTTGTGGTAAGTGAAATTGGCACCCCTTTGAAATGATAGCATAGTGCTCCGATGAAGCAACCTATAGCTACACCAAAGCTAAGGAAAGCGACATCAGTCGTCTCAGTCTTACGATCGGGATAACCAATCTCTCCGATAGCCTGCTCCACATCTTTTTGCAATCCGACTAAAGTCAATACGTCGCCGGGCTCAAGCACTGTCCTGCTATGAAGAGGGATTTTAACATCATCACGTACGAGACTTTTAACCAGCACACCACTCATAAAGTCTGACTTTCGGAGTGCACCAAATGTCATTCCCGCAGCTCCATGCTTCGACACCGTGACAGGAAGATTCTCAGCCTCAAAATTTAAAAGGTCATGATCTACTACTTCTTGCCCGATAATCCCTGCTTCATTGACCACGGTCTCACGCCTTCCTCCAATTACTATTATGTCTCCGCGTCTAACCTTTACATCCGGTTCTACATCAACTACCTCTCCCCCAACACGCAAACGTTCAACGAAAAGACGATGTCCGAGACTTGCAAGAGCCTCTTCAATTTCTGATACTGTTCTTGGGCGCTTGAAAAAAGTCGACTCAGCTTTATATGCACGGAATGAGACGGGACGGTTTGCAACAATCAGACCCGGTTGCGCAGAAAATTCCCCTTCTTCCATTTCTGCCTCTATTTCTGCTATCTGCTTCTTGGCTTTCTCCAGTCCTCCACAGAGTTTCGGACCAAGGTTAGCGACAATCCACGCCGCTCCTATCGTACCAAATATATACGTGACTGCATACGCCGACGGTATCATACCTATAAGCGATTTTTTAGCTTCAGTATCTATCTTCAGCGATGAGATGATATCGGAGCCCACACCAATTGAAGCAGAAATTGTCTGTGACCCGGCAAATAGACCTATGGCCGTGCCTGTATTATATCCCATCAGCCTTGCCGCTACAATACACACGGCTATACAAATGATACATTCTACTACTGCAAAAAACATCTGCTTTACTCCATCTCCTTTAAGCCCGCGGAAAAATTGAGGTCCTACACGATAACCGATAGCAAAAAGAAAGAGCAAAAAACTTACTGTTTTCAATGGCTCTGAGATTGGAATGTCGAGCTGACCAATAACGACACCGACAAGCAACGTAGCAGTTACCGGTCCCAATGAAAAACTCTTTATCTTTAAGCTTCCAAGCCAAAAACCAATCCCTAAAGTCAAGAAAAGAGGTATAGTTGGATTTTCCCGTAAAAGATCAATCAAATAATCTAACATTGCATAAATTATGTATTAGAAGGAAAATTGATAATGGATATGTAACGTATCAATAATTCTCAATTCTAAATTCTCAATTCTAAATTAATCTTCAAGGTGCAATGCCTCCCTGAATCTCTTTACCGTGGCTATTTCTCCCGAATATTTCCCATGGTCTTCGCTGAGCTTGCATGTGTCGCAGAAAAATGGCCATGATTCAGTGATTTTGACGGCAAGCAACTTTATGACAATATTCATAGGTGAAATGCCGGGAAAATCATTAGTGAAATGAGTCCCAATGCCAAAAGAAGGTATGCATTTGTCATGTGCATACTCTTGTAGATCTATGGCTTCGTCCACATTAAGGCCGTTACTGAATACCACCTGTTTCGTCGTAGGATCTATATTGAGAGAGCGATATTTTTCTACGATCAGATCCAACTGCTCATGATTCTCGCCGCTGTCAACCCTCAAGCCTTTAAACATATTGGCGTAATCCTCCGAGAAGTTGAGACTGAATATTCTCCATCCGTAAGTGTCATAAAGGAATGTCCCGAGCGCTCCTCTGTAGGTATGCGACCATACTTTCATGGCAAGATGATTGGCCATCTGTGGTCCATACATGCCGGCAATAGCACTTATCAACTCATGCGCCATCGTGCCGATTGGCATGAGATCATACTTCATTGCAAGATAGACATTGCTTGTGCCAACAAATTTGCCTGGACCTTTTGAGTTTTTTTGGCAATCAGACATAGCTCTTACCACTGTCTCCTGTGATTCAAAAGAAGCCCGGCGCCTTGTGCCAAAGTCACTGAATGAGCATCCTCCTGCTATCAATCGTTTAGCCTTTTCGTATGATTTACCGTAATAATATTCATAATCCAAGTCATCTGACTGCCCGGTCATAATATAATACAGTTCAGAAATGATGGCAAGTACTTTGACTTCAAGTAGAATCGTATCGCTCCAATTCCCCTCAAATTCAACAGATAGATGGCCTTCTTCGTCTTGATCCACTCTTACCCATCGACTGTCGTAGCGGAATCCTTTGAGGAAAGTGTAAAACCAATCAGGTATATAATAGCATTTCTTCCGCATAAATGCCACTTCCTCATCTGTGATGATAAGATTTTCCAAAAATTTGATTTGCTGACGAAGTTCCTCTGCAAAACCTACAGGATATATTGTGTTGTTCCTGTCTATAAAGCGATACTTGACTTGTGTGCGAGGATAGTTGTCAATGACCGCACAGCACATAGTGAACTTATACAAGTCATCGTCAGTGAAATGATTGATTATCTGGCGCATCTTTTATCTTTTTATTATTTTCTTTGTTGTGCCGTCGCTCATACGAACAATATTAATTCCTTTGACTGGACTTTGATGACCATTACCCCAAAGATCAAAGTATACAGTACATTCGCCGTTTTCAGCCATATTAACTTTGACTTCATTGTAGCCCTCGTCGCCATAATATCCTTTGACTATTGCGTCGACTAAATCCTGCTGATTGAATTCCGGAACGCTCCTTGACTCTCCGTCTGAAAGACCCATCCAATAGAATGTAGCAAATCCATTGTTCTTTGCCTCCTCTACAAAATAACGAGCAAAGCTCAACACGTCTTCTCGCTTCTTATGGTAATCTTCGCCATCACTTGTACCCCATTCTCCTATTATTATAGGTGCTCCTTTAGATCCGAGCTCAGTGGTTACGGTCTTCATTATATCTTTGACACTGTTTTTGGCACTCCCGAGTCCATTACCTAAATAAGGATAGCTGTGCACCTCGAAAATTATATGGCCTTCTGCTACATCTTCAGGCAGTTTCATCTCCTTCAGAGGATCCTGTAAATGAGAATTCCAATTTCCATCTCCACAGCATGCACCGTATGTGTTTACAATAAGATTGCGAGTCTCATTGTTTCCTCCAGTAGCCCTGACGGCATTCACAAAACTCTGGGCGTAACTGTTGATGGCACTGTATGCAGATTTGGCTACTTCTGCATTATACTGTGAGGGTGTACCGAAAGATGAAAAACACCAGGAATCATACGGATCAAGCATTTCATTATAACCTTCAAACAGAAGTTTTCCGTCGTAATCCTTAAACTCTTCTGCAATCTGGGTCCATACAGCTTCAAACCGTTCCTGCTGCTCTTCATAATCTTTTTCGCTCGCCACAAGCCATGCAGTGTTGGCTGCTCCGGTATCATGGTGTATATTGATAATGCAATACATGTCTTGGTCTATCACGTAGTCCACCACTTCATGCACTCTCTTCATCCAAGCTTCATCTATTTTTGTTCCCAAAGGATTCTTCACAGGGTCCCATGTCAGATCAGTTATCTTTGCTTCCATGTGAGGATACCATGTCACTGGTATGCGTATAGCGTTGAATCCGGCATCTTTGAACATCTTGATCAATTCCGGTTTAGTGACTGATTGTCCCCATGCCGTCTCATAATCCTTCGGTTGACGCCCGGTCCACTTCTCAATCCACATATTTTGAGTATCTCCGGAATTGCTGTCGAAAGTATTTCCGAGACACCATCCCAAACGCATATTTGATACTGCTTCAGTTGCTTTCTCTATTTCTTGAGCATATACCAACCCTCCGGCAAGTATAACAATTGCTGAAAGTAACAATTTCTTCATTTTATTGTTTTTTTTAAGATTTCCGCTAATCTTCTTGTCATCCGCAAAATTAATATTTTTTCCTCAATATCCCAAATCCTTCCCACATTTAAAAGTGCCCCTCTTGCTAAATGGCTCCTTTCATTCATATAATTTATTCTCCAAGTCCCATGCGACCCCTGCGTCCCTGCCACCCCTGCGTGAAACAAATGATTACTCTTTCGACGACTTATTCACAAAATAAATCCCAATAAATATAAGAGCGGTAGCCAAAGCCTTCATCCAACCAAAATCCCCTACAGTCATCATGACAGCCACTATTGCCGCAAACACTGGCTGCAAATAACTATATGCACTGACTACCGTAGGCTTCAAACTCCTCTGTGCCAAAGGTATCATCAAATATCCAAAGAAAGTTGGAATTGTGATGATAAATGCTAACCCTGCCCAAATATCCCATGACAATGCTGTATATTCAACCTTCATCATATCCGGCATACAGAAAGGAACGTATGTCAACACCGAAATATAAAACATCCACTTCATCAGAGTGTATGGTGAATATTTCTTAATGATACCCTCAAAACCCACATAATATATCGCAGCACAAAGCTGCGCTCCCAAGCACAGAAGATTCCCAAGCACCGGATTGACGGCTATCTCACTCTCCGACGTACCCGAAACAAGTATCATCACACCAACCAGTCCCATCAGAACCCCACCAACCTTTAACCAAGTCATCCTGAAATGAAGGAATATTGCCGCAAGAATCATAGTAAGCACAGGGGTCAACGAACACATTACAGCAGAATCAACCGGATCGGTCAATCCCACTCCAATTATATATAGACCTTGATTAGCACTTATAATTAAAGCCGAACAAAGAATCAATTTCCATATATCCTTCCTATCAATTCGCTGCCGCGTCTCAAAAGACTTAGGGAGAATCCAAGTGAATATTAGAAAAAGCAGTGCCCCGCCGGTTATCCGTATCCCCGACAAGGCAAGCGAAGTGATAGCGCCCGACAATAGTACCATCTTCGACACCGGAGCTATAACTCCCCAGCCAATATTTGCCAATAAAAGCGCCAGATGCGCAATCCTCACCTCACCTTTCCTATTATTCTCTTCCATAACTGCAAAATTAATCAAAAAAAGCAATATTCACCAAATTAATTTGCACTAATCAAAAACTTTCCTTATCTTTGCAGCGTATTTTTTACACCTTAAAGCCCTTTAATGCCCCTAAAGCCTTTAAAGTCCTTATAAAACCGCAACACTTATGGAAGAAAAACAATACTGCTACAAATACCCTCACCCCGCAGTCACCACAGACTGCGTCATCTTCGGATTCGATGGAGAGGAACTTAAAGTGCTTCTTATAGAAAGAGGTATCGAACCATTCAAAGGACACTGGGCGATCCCCGGCGGTTTTCTAAATCCCAATGAATCTGCCGAAGTTGGAGCACTCCGCGAACTTAAGGAAGAAACAGGAATAGAATCTGCCTACATTGAGCAGTTTCACACCTATTCTACTCCTGATAGAGATCCCAGAGAACGAGTAATTACAATAGCCTATATGGCTTTCGTAAAACTTCAGGAAGTAAAAGGGGGTGATGATGCTGCCGATGCAAAATGGTTCCCGGTAAATAAAACTCCTAACCTGGCATTCGACCACGACATGATCCTCCGAGATGCCCTCGCTCGCCTCCGCGAAAGAATTCACTTCCACCCAATCGGCTACGACCTCCTCCCTGATAAATTCACCATGAAGCAACTTCAGACTCTCTATGAAGCCGTACTTGGTGTCCATTTCGACCGTCGCAACTTCGCTAAGAAAATGTTCCACCTCGAAATTCTCATCCAACTCGACGAAACAGTCTGGCCTACTCCAAAACGTGAAGCAAACCTCTACAAGTTCAACCTCGAAAAATACAACGAACTAAAACGCCGCGGCTTCCGCCTCGAATTCTAACCACTTAAAAAAAATAGTTAGAGATTCATTAAACACGAATCAGGTCGGAGACCTGATAATTATGCAAAAACCCCAGACTTCAGTCTGGGGTACATAAGCAGATGTTCAGTAGCCTCGGAGAGGCGCTTTATGAAAAATTTCTGAATAAGTCGAAAGATGAAGAAGCCAAAAATATTCAAAAGCCGACTGATGCCCAAACGATATTGCATGAACTTATTCGGCTCCATCTGGGCTCGCGACACCTCTTGGATTGACCGTGATGTCATAAATCATGAGCGTATACACACAGCCCAAATGAAAGAGCTCCTCTTCATCCCCTTCTATGTTTGGTATCTCATCGAATGGCTAATCCGCCTGCTCCAATACCGAAACTGGAACAA
>CAZWJO010000008.1:0-49375 GCA_964634905.1 uncultured Sangeribacter sp. | reverse complement strand
ATGCGGCAAGGAAACCAAGGATACCGGCTTTTCCCACATCGCTTTGTCTGCGAGCACGACCGGACATCACTACGGCACCTTCTATTCCAATGAAGCACCAGAGAGTGACGAGCATTGTACTCTTGACCTGGGTAGTTATGCCTCCTATTCCCTCTCCGAAGCCCCAGATATCGGAAGTGAGTGTCTCGTATTTGATGTTTAAGGCCAGAAGTATTATTATCAGGCCTATGACAGAGAGTTTTAGGATTGCTGCCCCGGTTGCTATAATGGAGGAAGTGCGCATTCCCGAGCAAATGAGGAAATACATTATCCATATCAATGCAGAGCAGAAAAGGATAGTAGGAAGTCCATGATTTAGGAGAGAAGGAAAGAAGGCACCGAAAGTGTCGTTGAGCATTACGGCGTATGCCACATTGGCGAAGCATGCACAAAGCCAATAGCCCCATGCGATATTGAAACCGGTAAAACGACCAAAACCTTTTTCTGCATAGAGATATATACCTTCGTTGAGTTCGGGATGTCGGTCGCTAAGCATCTTGAATGTGCTTACGAGGAACAACATGCCGGTGGCTGTGATCGCCCAGCCAATCATGACAGCACCGAGTCCGGCTCCGACAGCCATATTCTGTGGGATATTGAAAATTCCGCTCCCCACCATCATGCCAAAGACGAGGGCAACGAGACCTATTAATCCCAATTTATTTTTGTCAATTAACACTTGTTCCTCTTTCATACTGCAAATATACAAAAAATTTTTCATATCAAAAAAATATATTAACTTTGCATTTGAGTTAATATTAAGAATTTGCCATCATGACAATTGGTGAATATGACAATATGACTACAATTATGGAAATAAGGACAAATAGGAAGCGTCTAAGATATATAGATGCAATGCGAGGATTGGCCATATTGTTGGTGGTCTTCAGCCATGTGACCAATGCGTATATAAAGATGCCGATTACCAATGAGTCGTTTTCGGGCATTTATTATATGATGACCATGTTCAGGATGCCGCTTTTCTTTTTCGTTAGCGGATTCTTTGCTTTCCGTATGTCGGAGAAGTGGAATTGGCCTACAGTGAAAAGAGTTATGACTAAAAAGTTTCAAGCTCAGATAGTGGGATTGACAGTGTTCTGCTTCCTGTATGGGGCGTGTGTGAGAGGTTGGAAGTTCAAATTTTTGTGGACATCAAACCCTTATTGGTTTACTATTTCGCTGTTTGAGATGTTTGTTCTATACTTAATTACGGCATTGATAGTTAGAAAAACAGGGGAAAATTGGCCTCTGTATACATTACTTGCACTCTCTTGGATCTCTCCTTTTGTATTTAATTATTTTTCTGAAGGAATGAAGCTACCGAGATGGGTAGTCGGTATTCAGACATGGCATACGCTGAATTATTGGCCCTACTTTATGCTTGGCATATATGCTCGGCGATTTGAGTCGTTCACATGGAAGGTGGTAGATAATCAGTATTTCAAAGCTTTGATGATAGTGGCTTTCTTTGGGCTTGTATTGTTCTATGGATGCCGTCATAAGTATTCACTCGAATGGGATTTTGTGATGACAGCGATGCGGTTTACTGGATTGATGACACTTTTGATATCTTTCCGCTCTTATCGGGAATGGTTTGACAAGGGGACTGCCGTGAGCAATGCGATGTCGTATATCGGAAGCCGGACGCTCGACATCTATTACTTGCACTACTTCTTTATTCCGAATCTGGCTTTTATGAAAGGGTTCCTATCTACAGGTCCCGGCAATTCCATCCTCGCCATGCTCACGATTGGACTTGTAATCGCCGTCCTCGTCATCGCCCTAAGCCTGATAGTCAGTGCCGTGCTCCGCTCCTCCCCTTTCCTCGCCTCCTGGCTTTTTGGGGCTTCAGGGAGATAGCAAAACTATTATATAATTTAGGGGGCTTCTCAGCTTCTTACAGAATAGCTATGTAGATCCGGCTGTTTACATTCGACGTCTGGAAATACGTCGGCTCCATAAGGGGAAATATG
This sequence comes from uncultured Sangeribacter sp., assembly GCA_964634905.1. Taxonomy (GTDB): domain Bacteria; phylum Bacteroidota; class Bacteroidia; order Bacteroidales; family Muribaculaceae; genus Lepagella. The sequence goes on along the minus strand of CAZWJO010000008.1, from coordinate 47,363 downwards.
TTAAAAAGCAGTTTTTTTGAGGGTAGATAGTTAATTTTTTCTTAAAAGTTTTTGTTAATTCAAAAATAAGTATTAACTTTGCACCGTTTTTGAAAGCAAAACATGTTTTATTATTTTAAATTTATAAGGAAATGAAGAAAATCGTTCTCGCTCTCGCTGTTGTATTCAGCGTAGCACTCGTATCTTGCGGCAACAAGAACGCAGAAAAGGCAGATTCAGTTGACGTAGCTGTAGAAGCAGTTGAAGCAGTAGTTGAAGATTCTATCGCTCCAGATTCAGTTGCAGTTGACACTGTAGTTGCTACTGAAGTAGTTGAAGCTCCAGCTCAGTAATCAACAGAGAAGCTGAGTACGTATCTCAATAAATGAGACACGTCGAAAAGACAATCGGTGCATTCCCAATGGGGGGTCTGCACTGATTTCTTTTTTACAATGTATTTTATCAAGGAATTATGATTGAGTGGATATACGGGATAGAGAATGTGATATTTGATTTGGGCGGAGTGATAATTGATTTGGATCGGGACAGGGCTGTCAGGGCTCTGGAAGAGCTTGGACTCGCCGATGCTGATGAGATGCTGGGGCTATATGGCCAAAAAGAACCCTTCTACGGGCTTGAGACCGGTGAACGAACTTCTGGTGAATTCTTTGACATCATGCGCTCCCGGATGAAACCGGGAGTTAACGACAAAGAAATCACTGATGCCATCAACCAATTTCTCGTGAAGCTTCCTATCGAACGCCTTGAGATGCTACGCCGACTGAGAATGGCTGGCTACCGCATCTTCATGCTCAGCAATACAAATCCTGTGATGTTTAATAGCTGGATCGACCGTGCTTTTCGTCAGGAAGGGGGTGCGGTCAATGACTATTTTGATGGAATCGTTGTTTCATACGAAGAACTGATGTGCAAGCCCAACGTAAAGATATTCGAGACTCTTATACGCCGATATGGACTCGACCCTTCAAAGACACTCATGCTTGATGATTCGGAGAAAAATTGCAAGGGAGCCGCCGAGGCAGGAGCTCATGCTCTTCAGATTGGACAGTCGGAGAAGGATGACATGATGGCTATTTGCGAGGCATTGCTTGAGACTAAGGGATATTGAGATTCAGGTTGTCAGGTTGTCAGGTTGTCAGGTTGTCAAAATGACATTTTGTCGAATATGAAAAATAAAGGAAAGATGAAGAAGGCGGTGACAATAGGGACGTTTGATGGGGTGCACAGGGGACACATTCTGGTGCTTGATACATTAAAGAAAGAGGCACGAGAAAGAGGTCTGCAGCCTGTAGCTATCACCTTCGACCGGCATCCCCTTGAATTGGTGGACCCAGAGCGTGCGCCAGGCAGATTGATGAGTACAGATCGTAAAGCAGAATTAATCCGCCAAGAAGGAGTCGAGACTCTGATACTTCCATTCACTGAACAACTTCGCAGCATGCGCGCCTTCGAATGGCTTGACTATATCCACAGAAAATATGAGGTGGAGCTTCTTGTGGCAGGATATGACAATACATTTGGATGCGATGGCATAGACATGAGCATCGCAGATTATAAGGCTATGGGAGATACTATAGGGATTGAAGTGATTGCCGCCCCCGAGGAAGAGGGAGTCAGCAGCAGTGCCGTCAGGAAAGCTGTAAAAGCCGGAGACATTGCAAAAGCAAAGTCTTTGTTAGGGCATCTTCCGGAAATAGAAGGGAAAGTATTGCCGGGATTCCATTTGGGAAGTGAGATAGGATTCCCAACTGCCAATCTGCAAATCAAGCCACTCACAGCAATGCCAGCCAATGGAGTGTATGCAGCTTTGGCATTTATAGACAAGGCCTCAGAAGGGCAACCAGCCATGGTGAATATCGGTTATCGACCGACATTCAAAGGCACAACGAAAGAATCCGCACAACTGAGCATTGAGGCGCATATCATCGGGATGGAAGAGGATCTTTATAATAGTCAGATACGCCTTGAGTTTTTGGATAGGCTGAGAGACGAGAAGAAATTCGGGTCGGTCGATGAGTTGCGCGCGCAGTTGAAGATAGATAGGGAAAATGTATTAGCAATGATTCCATAAAGCGCCTTCCCGAGACTTCTGAGCTGATAATAAAACCCCAGACTTTATCAGTCTGGGGTTTATGCATTATTTAAGGTCTCCGACCTGAACTGAGGGCTTCCCCTTCAGCACAATATTGCAAATTTAGTTGTTGGACGGAGTCTCTGTGGCGGGAGAGGCAGGAGCGGGAGCAGCGGCAGGAGCCGGAGCTGTAGTAGGAGCCGGAGCCGGAGCTGTAGTAGGAGCCGGAGCAGGAGCTGTAGTAGCTGCCGGAGCAGGAGCCATGCCAGAACGAGTCACAGGAGTCTTGATGGCGAAAGAAGCGCAGATGCTTATCACGCAGATGAAGATAGCGAGGCTCCAAGTAGCCTTTTCGATAAAGTCAGTCGTCTTGCGATAGCCCATATACTGGTTACCTTGGCTATAGTCGGAAGCAAGACCGCCACCTTTAGATTTTTGGATGAGAACAGCGCCGATGAGCAGCAAGGCTGCTATCACGATGAGAATGCTGAGAAAGATATACATTTTTTATGATGTTTATTAAGGGCGAAAAGGCCATCGAGCCTTCCCGCATTGATTTATAATTACACGCTCATTGCGACTCCAAAGAAATCACTTTCTTTAAGAATCGTATTTGGTCTGCAAAGTAAATACTTTTTTCTGGATTATTCAAATTTATTTGGGTAATAATTTCCAAAGCACGCTTATAATTGCCGTTTTTTATCATAATTTTGGCAAAACTCTCCGTCAGTGATGGTTTTTCTTCTTCTTTCGGTTCCTTTTTAGGTTTTATTCTGGGAGCCGGCTGCCGACTGAGAAAAGCATCTATCACCCCTATTGTCGCGTCATCAGTGACATCAGAATAAAATCCATCCTGAGCAGCTTCCTGCTCAAGTATCGATGCATAGTCGATAGCTGGAGAAGCGCCAGCAGCCATTGACTCTTCCTCTTCGAGCTTATCCATCTTGCTTCCGAATCTTTCGATAAAAGAGTCGATGGTGGCATCCGTAGAGAGACTTGGATGAGATGAAGCTCCATAAAAATCTAAGAAATCTTCCGATGCCTCTCCTAAGATAGCTCTAAGGGCATCCGGGTCGCCAATATTCGCAGCGATCCTACGCCGATGAATACGCAACATATTGGGCTCTCTATCCTTGGAGAGTGCCTCTATGTCTGGAATGATATAATAAGGGTAGTCTGCCATATTCAAACAATTTACCAGTTTCCGAGAGTCGCATTGAAAATCAAATCCACCAACTCATCGCATATTTCTTCACATAGTTCATCTTGCACATCAGTTAGCATCAAAGAGCTGTCAAACTGACGATATGCTGAAAAAGTCTGATCTACATCATTGGCGGAATTGATATGGTCGGTATATTTCACTTTTACCGTGATGGTCAGTCGGGTCTCAGTAGCGTAAGCATCCGTTCCTACAGCCTGTGGGGAAAGGGAGTATCCGGTGATTTCGCCGCTCATCTCAAGGTCGGAGGTCCCGCTCACTTCCTGAAGACGAGTCTGCCGAGTGATCGTATTCAAGAGCTTATTTTCAAAAGTCTGCTGCAATGGAGCATACACTAAAGCAGCACGAATCGGAAACTCTGACACATGAATTGTCTTGTATATGTCATAATTTAGAGCCGATCCGTTGAACTTATAGCTAATAGTACATCCTGCCAACAGTATTAGTGCCGACACTGCAAAGGAGATATATGAAAGAAAACGTCTCATTTTTAATTCAATTTTCGCATGCGAAAATTGAGGGTTAAGGGGTTTAAATGTTTAATGAGGTTAGAGAGTCAGGAAATGCCGAGTTCTTGCATTTTTCTATACAGTGTCCTAACGGAAATCTGAAGTTCTTCAGCGGCTTGCTTCTTGTTGCCGTCATGCCGGGCGAGAGTCTCCTCAATCACCTTTTTCTCTGATCTGTCGAGCGGATTGCCGGTGAAATCCTCATTCATAGGATGCGGAGCCATCAATGCCCGGACATCAGTAAAGGAATTGCCGTTCTTGTCAGATCCCCCAAGTTTCTCATTGACCAGTTTTTTAAGACTCTCTATCTCGTCGCGCATAGAAAACATCATCTGGAATATCATCTTCCTTTCCAAAGCAGCCGAATCATCGGCAGGAGCTACCATTGGAGTAGACTGAGGGTCGCGATTGAGCGGGAGAGCTTCGAGCAACTGGCTTCGTGATATCTCAGAACCGGCATCAAAAAGGGCAAGCTGATCGATGATGTTCTTCAGCTGACGCACATTTCCAGGCCAATTATAAAGCATCAGAGCGCGTTTCGCCTCATCACTGAAAGATATCGGCTTGGTCATATATTTTTCAGCAAAATCTGCAGCGAATTTTCTCGCCAAGAGCACAATGTCATCACCCCTTTCATGGAGCGAGGGCACATTGATAACGACTGTGGAGAGCCTATAGTAGAGATCTTCACGGAAGCGTCCTTCTGCAACGGCCTTTATCAAATCCACATTTGTGGCAGCCACGACACGGATGTCGGTGGTCTGGACAGTGCTGCTCCCGACTTTCAGGAACTCTCCTGTCTCAAGCACACGAAGGAGTCGAGCCTGCGTGGTCAGAGGAAGTTCAGCCACTTCATCCAGAAAAATCGTGCCTCCATCCGCTTCTTCAAAATATCCCTTCCGGGCTGACACGGCCCCCGTGAACGAACCTTTTTCATGACCAAACAGTTCGCTATCTATAGTCCCTTCAGGAATTGCACCGCAGTTTACTGCTATATATTTCTTATGTTTTCGCGCCCCGTACTGATGTATTATCTTTGGGAAGAATTCCTTACCGGAGCCGGATGGACCCGTCACCAACACCGACAAATCAATAGGGGCGACTGTCACCGCCCTCTTGATAGCCTCGATAAGAGCGGGAGAATCGCCTATTATGGAAAGTCTCTGCTTGACGCGGAGTATCTCTTCCGGTATTTCTAACTTAGCTGGCATGAAGATATCAATGGCAGTTACACCCGTCACCGCAGCCACAGGCCTCGTTGTCTCCTTCTTTTGAACATCCACATCCCTCGTCGCAACCTCCATGATGTCCACATCCGCAGGCACAACCTTGTTTAGGATTAAGTTCTTCCTCTGTAGCATCTCTGACCTCAAGAATCTCTCCTTCGAAATCTATAGTCTTCCCAGCGTATGGAGGATTGAAATCCATCTCAATTATTTCAGGAGAAACCTTAATGACACGACCACTGACTATATTCCCGTCTGCTGTCAACATATCAAGGACAGAACCTTCCTTTACTTCAACAGCCATTTTTCCATCTCGCATAAAGGCTTCGACAGGAATCTGCTGAATCCACTCCTCTTTACGTTGACCAAAAGCCACCTCTGGAGGAAGAGTCACTGAGAAACGATCGCCAGCTCCCATACCTTTGAGAATAGACAAAATGTCCGGTCCTCCCATCATTTGATTAGTCGTGCCGTAGACCATTACATCCGGCGACGATTTCTTTGCCTCATAAAGGAGTTCTCCGGTATTGGCATCCTTTATAGTATATGCAAAGGCAACAAATTTGCCATCATCGATTTTTTCTTTATTATCTTCCATTTTCTTTAATTCAATTCATAATGCACTATTCATAATGCTTAATGCATAATTCATAATGCTTAATTAATATTTGATATTATAACGCTTTTGACATGCTTATGGATTACTGCTATTCCGCTTGCGTTTCTTCCGGAGATGATTCCGCTTCAGCCTCTTCAGCAGGTAAATCGTCAGGGTCTTCTGCCGGAATATCATCGTCCGACACTGAAATTGCCTCGACATTTAAATCTTCAGAACTCTCGTCAGTTTCTTCGTCATCCCCATCTTCGGGATGTTTCAGTTCATATTGCTGATGGATTTGTCTGACATCGAAATAAAATCCAGGCTGCACCTTGTCGCGCAGGCGACGGGCAGTTTCTTCTTCAGGCTCCACCATCAGATAGTCGAACCCCGGCTCTATGAAATCGGCGTCTACTGCATGGTAGCCCATCAGCTGCACCATATCATATTCATGGGCAGGGTATATGACAAACCAGGCATTCTCCTGATTCTCGCCTGTACCGGTGCTCTTGATAGCACCCAACAGATGCTCCAGACGATATTCCCATATCTTGGCGCTCATATCCTTACGACGCTCCTTGAGGACATGCACAAGGAAAGACATCTGTCGTAGGTCGAAGGGATTGTCGAGCAAAGTAAGCTCCGCATACTTGCGGATAGTGTCTATTTCCTCTTTTGTATGAGAAGTTTTGTTGCGGTAGGCATCCGTGACGCTTGAATATGGGGATTCGCGATAGGGGTCATAGTCTTCTTGGAACATATATCCCAGATATAGATGTCGGAATTCATCGGCGGTCATAGTGGTGTCGTTGCGATTGAATTTCTTCATAAGTTTTGGGAAATACATTGGGTTGGAGGGATCAAGAGTAGCCACACGTATTGCCTCGAGGTCGGGACGCTCCACAGTGACTTGACGCTTCTTCGACTTCTTCGTCTTAACTTCCGGACTTTGCGAATCGGGATTTACATCCGCTGCAGTGAGAGCCCAATTGGACCCCCTCGAAGAAGAGCCCGTACGGCGACGTTTAGAAGAACTTTTCCTACTTTTACTCGACTTCTTCCTTGTCGTTGATGTGGTCTTCTTATTAGAAGTTGCAGTAGTCTTTTTCTTTGCTGTCGCAGTGGTCTTTGCTTTAGTAGATCTCTTCTTTTTAGCAGCCTCCACCTCCGTAGGGAAAGCCAAAGACATCACAAAAACCATCACGAGCATCCATAGAAAAGAACGCCAACTTTTAAGATAAAAGCTGCCATGCCTACATACATTTGTACCTTTATGTGCAGAAAAATTCGAATCAGTCATATTGTCAAGTCGGAACGCCAAATAATCGCGTCCCTACTTAGTTAACGTGATTTTCTTGATTTTGTTGTTCATGGGGTGTTTCCCTTTTTTGAATTTCAGGATACTCTATGCGTGAATGATACATCGTAGCAAGTCGCTTCTTGAAAGTATCTTTGATTATCCCAATATCTTTGAAATTAATAGGCGACTCCTTATAAAGCCCATCGGCCATCTGCGAATCTATTATTTTATCTACCAGCGCATTGATTGATTCATGGCTATAGTCTTTAAGCGAACGCGAGGCTGCCTCTATGGCATCTGCCATCATAAGAATTGTGGTCTCTTTGCTTCTTGGATTGGGTCCGGGATATTCAAACGCCTCCTTGTCAACTTTGCCGTCAGGACTTGCATTGACTGCTGTATTGTAGAAATACTTAGCCACTCCCTTGCCATGATGCTCCGTGATGAAGTCTTTGATCACTTCAGGGAGTTTTTCACGAGCAGCAATAGAAAGTCCCTTAGTGACATGGCTTATGATCTTTCGAGCACTTGTTTCCGGGTCAAGTCCGGCATGAGGATTGACTCCGTGCTGATTTTCGGTGAAGAATATCGGCGACTCGCTCTTCCCTATATCGTGATACAATGCTCCAGTTCTGACAAGTGTAGTGTTAGCCCCTATAGCTCTTGCCGCTTCAGATGCAAGCGTTGACACTTGCATGGAATGTTGGAATGTGCCGGGTGCCACTTCCGCAAGATGGCGCAAGACCGGACTGTTGATATCACTAAGCTCTACCAGTGTCACCGTGGAAGTGAATCCAAAGATCTTTTCCACGACAAGAATCAGCAGATACGCAAATGATAGAAGCACGCCGTTGATACCGAATATTCCGACCATACGCCATGAATAGGAAGTAATGGTGCCTTCCGAGAGAGTAAGCATCATGGCGTAGCAGACATTATAGAGCACAAATGTAATGAGAGCTGTGCGCAGCAATTGGCTTCTTCTTGCAAGATGATGGATGGATAGAGTGGCGCTGATGCCTACCACCAACTCAATAACTACGAATTGGAACTGAAATGGGGCCGCGAGAGCAATCATCAGTATACAAATGATATGCGAGAATATAGCAGTGCGGGCATCCGTAAAGACAGTAATGATGATTGGCACTCCTGCAAATGGGATGAGGAAAAGTCCATTATTGAACATCTCCGCAGTCTCAATGGCGATAATCACGAAGAATGTTATGAGCGCGACAATAAAAGTGACAACCTTGAAGTCTTCAAACAACTCCCTCCTATAGAGCGCGAGGAAAAGATAGAGCAAGGTAAAGAGCATCAGTATGTAGACGGCCTGTGCGAATGTGAAGAATTTTTTCGACAAAGTATTCGACTCCGTCTTGTCGAGCATATCTATATAATTGTTGAGATTGGTGAAAATTTGGGCGTCAATGATATCTCCTCGGTCTACAATCCTCTGGCCCTTCTTGATTACCCCAAGAGCTGAATTGACATTTAGATACTCCTGATCGCGAAATCTTGAGTTAGAAATGGAATCTATCACAATGTTGGGAACTAAGCTTGCATTGAGAGCTTTAGCCACATCGGTGCTCATTCTTACCTCATTATTTGCTGTAGATTTAAGAGCAGTATAAGCCGAGTCGACCGCCTTATATGCCATATTGGGCGACATCATAGCTGAAGCATCTATGACCTTCACCGCATTCACATCCTCCGACTCATCGCTCATTCTCAACTGAGAATGAGTAAAAGAATGAATCCTATCGTATAAGTCTGCACTGATCACTCCCCTACTATACACTTCAGAAAGTTTTTTTCCAAGGAAAGCGGCATCTGATGAGCTGACATAATTATCAATTATCTTGACAAACCTGTCGACACTTCTGGCTGCGGCACGATAGTCGCGGACTACAAATGGGATAAAAGCCTTATCAATACTGTCGCGCATAAGTTGAGCAGACACGGAATCTCGCATGACCGGAGTGTCAAATTCAGCGGTCAGCAACGGATATCTCCATGGCTGATTCAACTCATAGCTGAAATTCTGATGATCACTTTTCATAATCAATAGAAGCACGATCACTGAAGCAGTCAGGGCAACCGATATCTTCAGGATGGTAGCATTAGAAATGAGATCAGATGCTTTCATAATTTTGATTTTATGATATTACGGGCATGGGCAGTGACACACTGACCAAGCCATTTTTCTTGAGGAGACACACACTTTACAGTGATAATCTCCACTAAATCGCCACTCTCGAGAGTATGGTCGGGGTTGACAAGCCGACGATTAATCTTTCCGCCGATACAGTGATCTCCAAGGTTCTCATCTACTGCGTATGCCATATCTAAGACAGTAGCACCTACCGGCACACCAACAAGATCGCCATCAGGAGTGAAAACATATATTTGCTTGGCAAATATATTGAAACGCAAAGTATCAAGAAAGTCTACTGCGTTTGGTTCGGGATTGGCTAAAATCTCCTTTACAGAATTGACAAGAACATCGAGTCGCTCAGTGTCGGTCTGCACCCCATCCTTATATTTCCAATGTGCAGCATATCCAAGCTCAGCGATATCATCCATTTTCCGACTGCGTATCTGCACTTCAGTCCATCTGCCATATTCATCTTTCAAGGTCAGATGCAAGGCGCGGTAGCCATTATCTTTAGGAGTATGAAGCCAGTCGCGTGTACGGTCTGGATGCAGAATATGATGCTCTTCAAGGATTTCAGCGATACGAAATGCCATAGGGATTTCAAGCGATTCATCTTCGTTTTCATATATCACTCTTACGGCGTATACATCGTAGACTTCTTCGAAAGGGATACCTTTTTTCTGCATCTTCCTGAAAATGGAATTCACGCTCTTGACCCTTGCCTTAATCTCACATGTGATACCTTCTTCATTCAATCTCCGTCGCAATGGAGCTACGAAAGAATCAATTATCTGCTGACGCTGCTCTACGGTCTGCTCAAGCTTCCGGCATATCATCTCGTAGTTTTCCGGATCTTCGCAATGGAATGCGAGATCTTCAAATTCCATTTTCATTGAGAAAAGTCCGAGGCGCTCAGCAAGAGGAGCATATACGTAGAGCGATTCTCGGGCCACTCGACGGCGTCGCTCAGGACGCTGAGTGGAGATGTTTCGTAGGTTGTGCATCCTGTCAGCCATCTTGACGAGAATCACGCGGACATCGGTGCTCATCGACATCATCATATCGCGAAGCTTGAGAGCCTGTGTCTCAGCAGCGTGACCAAAAATACCTCCCGATAGCTTGTTGATTCCGGCTACGATAGAAGAAATTTGAAGGCCGAAATTTGCTTCTATATCCTCTATGTTGCGGTCGGAATGCTCTACAATGTCATGGAGAAGGGCGCAGACGATGGATGTGGACCCCAGCCCTAATTCCCGGCTGCAGATGAGTGCGACAGCCAAGGCATGAAGAATATAGGGGCTGCCGTCGTTTCGACGGCAACCCTGATGAGCCATGCGGGCAAAGCGAAAAGCTTTGCCCACAAATTCCACCTTTCTCCGATGGCAACTCTCTACATAAGAGCGGAGCAACTCATCGTAAGCAAGGTCTATGTCTCTCTCTTCATCCGGACTGAAAGCCCTTGATGTCGATTCTTTCATATCATAACGTATGCGGAATTTTTAACGAACTATAAACTTCTTACCAGCACGTATATAGATTCCAGATTCCAGGTTAGAGAGGTCGGCAACAGAAGCGTTGCGCATTACGACGCGACCTGAAAGGTCGTAGACATCAGCTACAGAGGCATCGTCGGCACTAATACCGGCTACAGCAGTGTCAATGTCGCCACTGACAACGGCATTGATATATTCGCCCGTGTTGGCATCAATGAGCATGATGCAGACCTTAGTCTTGTTGACGTCTGCTATTCCTGAAGGAAGTGCGAAGTCGAATGTGAAGTTGACAGGTTCTCCAGCCTTGATTTCAGCCGGGATGAATCCACCCTTGCCGTTGAAGCCGGAGTATATGCCAGCAGTCTCAGTAGCGCTTGTGCCTCGCACAACATCGTTGTAGTACCACATCACTTGATTCTTCGCATAAGTGCCACCGGCACCCCATTCGCCAAGACCCGGAGCCTCAGTTGTATACAGACCATTGGTCTGGAATCCAAGAATATCGTCTTCCATGAGGATAGCAAATACATTTATATTTGTATTCGAGCGAGAAATTGCCGGATTGACAGTAACATCAACTGATACGACCTTATTTTCTGAGTCGATGCGAGCAGTGGCTACATCAACATCGGCCACGGCCTTATCACTGAGTGCATTCTCCACGTCCTGAAGCCACATAGCACCGTCGGGAGAAGTAAACAGGTAGTCAGCTTTGTCATAATACATTGGAGAACTTACACCACCACGATTTACACATCCTGTTGGAGCACCATTTAGACCAAGGAAAGCGGAATAAGCATTATGTTCTGCGCCGCCCAATTGATCGCCGGTATAGCTATGGATAGCTATAGGAATGAATAGATCGTCGAAAAGCTCCTGGAGATATTCAATAGCAATGATTCCTTGAGGACAGAATTGGCAAGTTGTGCCTGTCATTTCTTCAAGCACTACCCTCTTAGTTGTCTCAAAGAGGAGGTTGCTGATGTCATGCTTGAGCTCGATTGACTCGGAACCGGTATTAAACGTGATGACAAATGAATTTACAGTGCCTTTCTCAAGAGCTACAGGATTCTCAAATGAGAATGAAGCCAATTCCCCATTTTCAAGTCGTTCATCGGAAGTGATGGTCTCCAATAGATTGTTGTCGGAGTCAGAAAGAGTGATTTCATAGCCATCAATGCCGCTTTCCTTCATGACCACCAAACGGCCGCGGATACGGACATTTTCCTCATCTACCAGCGTCTTTGGAGTGTCAACGCTCAGTACAGCTGCCATTTCGCGGCTTACCACAACATCGTCGACAAAGATAGCAGACTGATTCTGATTGTCGTTGACAAATGCGATGTAGACAAACTGACCGGCATATTTAGAAAGGTCGACATTATTGAGCGTCCAGTCTCCTTGAAGGAGATCCTCACTCTTGCCGGGATTCTGCTTCTGATTGTAGACGAGGTCGCCATTGTATCGGATTTTGTCGACCACATTCTGGGTCAGTATAGTCACAACATCTTCGCTTGGCCATACATATACTTTCAAGATATCATTCTTGGAGTTCTTATAGCTTTGCGATTTGAATGAGAGTGTAGCCTTATCATCCGGAATGTAAAGCTGAGGAGTGACCATCCAGTCGTCAGATTTACCGGCAGGATCATACATTGAGTGTGAAGCAGCCGCAAAACCACCGACATAGTCAACTTCAACATCATCGTATACAGGCACCCACGGACGATCTTCTGCTTCAAATCCCCAAGAGACCATTTCCTCATTAGGATTATTTCCGTCGCCTTCATAGAGGAGCATATTGGCCACGCCGGTCGTGAAATCCTCTCGGAAGATAGTGTTGGAAGAGGGATCTATTTCCGGCACGTAGCTGCCATGGTAAGTGATTGAGAAAGCTTCGTTGGCTCCGTCGCCGGAAAGGTCGGTGACGGTGCCGGCACCAAAGTCGATACGATAATCAGTGCCTTCTGCAAGTCGCTGCTCGCTGACAGGATAAATCATCACCTGACGGTCGGTAACTGAGGCACTAAGCGGATAAAGGAATTCCTCTACTCCATCTTTTATCTGTGTAAGCTTGATTTCCGGATTCTCGCCTATACTCAAAGAGGCATTGAAAGTCACTATCACAGGATTTGTTGTGAAGTTGATTCGGGCTACACTTGCTCCGTTATCCGGTGCAAAAGAGACAGGCTTTACCGCGCCTGCTTCGCGGCCACGGTAGTTTACGCGAATTTCCTTATTGGTACGCTCTGAATCTCCGGCTACACACAATGATTCTGCCGGAATCCTTATGGTGTAGGCTTTGCCGGGTTCGAGGGTATAATTGCGGAAGATCACTTCAACTCTCCTGTCGTTGTCGGCCTGCACACCAAAATTAATTGAATTGCGCACCACATTGCCGTCGGCATCAAGCAGCTCCACGCAGTTCTTTTCTCCCTTGACATCTACCGGACGGCCCATATCAAGCACAACTTTTTGAAGCATTGAGAATTCAGCCCCTTCAATAGGAGAGACCCTATAGTCGCCCAGAAGATCTACATCCTTGCAAATTTCTGTCAACGTAGAAGGGAGCGTTATAATATAAGCGTAACCCTGCGCATAGTCGCTGGCAAGGAGCTTCAGATTGTCGGAAGATGCAGCCACCAGAGTGCCTGAAAGACCGAGGTCATCCTTAGTGATGTCAGCCATCCAGTCTATACCGTAAAGTTGATTTATGACTGTCTTCCAATCATACCAATAATTTCCTACCTTAGCAGCCCAGTTGCGAATAGGTGTTCCGGTAGGAGTGGAACCATATATCACTCCGTCTGAACCTATTGCCCAAACTCCGTAGCCATCGCCATCGCCGTGAAGCGTGAATTTTTCCGGATCATTTACTGAGCAAGTGAAAGGAACTGCGGAGTCTGACACAGTCATACAAACACCTCCTATAAGTTTGCCATCAGTAGAAAGGACACAGTCGCCTACTCCTACTATTTCTTCATTGAGAGCTGTGAGACGACCATTCTCATATTTCAGACCCATTGGCGTCCATTTTGCTTCATCTCGGCGATACATGAATTCCCAAGAAGCCTCGGGAAAGGCAAAATCGACAGTTCCTATTAATATATTTGCATCAGGAGAAATTCCGGTGAGGCGCACATTTAGATCAGCGTCACTCCACTCAGCGGGATCACCTCCTTCTTCTATTCGATCTTTATACATCGGATTGGAATTTATCATTCCAGGAAGATCTACAAGTTCAAGAGTAGAAAGATCCCACATACATGGATATTCATGGAAAAGTTCTATGCTGACGCGTCCTACTGCATATTTCCCATCGGGTGTGATAGCAGAGACCGTGCCACCGTCATATCTTCCTTTCGGCAATGAAAGATATTTCCATCCGTCACTTTCCTTCCAGACCGCAGGAAGACCCTGATAACTACCACCGACGGTCTTTCCATCGTCGCTGATGCAAGTTGCTCCCATAGGGGTTTGAAGCAATCCTTCCGATGTAGAGTATAGCTCGATGGTCTCCCCCGTTGTGGTATCTACTTTTCTTGGGAATGCCATATAAGAGCTGTTGCCGGGATTGACAGCATCTCCTACAGCCCATTGGCCATTGGCCGACATTGTATTCAAAGAGCCGCCATAAAGGGGTTGGACTGTCAATATTTTAGGGGAGTCTGCCGCTGACAGCGAGAAGGACATGGCTGCCAGAGTCCCCATCAAAATTGTCTTGAGGTTTAAAATCTGTTTCATATAAGGTTTATTGGTTTTTGTTTTTAAGAGAGTTAAGGGGTTTAGGGCCTTAGGAGCCTTAAGGACTTTAACCACCTTAATGATTTGGTTCCGGAGAGGAGTTTCACGTCCTCCCCGGATTTAAAGTATCAATTGTTTATTTCACTACGAGTTTCTTACTGCCTACAACATAGATACCCTTAGAAAGAGTCTTGAGGTCGGCTGCAGAAGCATTGTGGAGAATGCGGCGACCCTGGATGTCATAAACGTCACACTTAGCGGAGCCATTTACAGAAGCTACACCAGAACCGTCATTTTTAACAGTGTAATAGAGACGAATTTCTGGATTGCAGATACCTTCATCGCCATCAGATTCAAGGAACTTTTCATCTCCGATAGAACGTGCAGGAATTACGAATACATATTCGCCATCTTCTGTCACAGGCTCTTTGAATGTAGCATAAGCCAGATAATCGTCATAATAGTCAAACATTACAAATGCGGTTGCAACCGGATCCGCATCTATAGCGTCTGCCTTATAAAGGTATGCATCAAAGCCCCAGAAATATGGAGTCGCAGGGAACCACATGTTGATCACGTCAAGAGAATTCACAGTAGAACCGGAAGCTGGAGAAACTTCAGTATAGTTGAATGTTTCCTGTTCAGAAGGATCTACACCCGGTTGGTCGCTACCACCATCTTCTACTGAATATATGAGAGTGTAATCAGGATTGGTGAGACCGGCAGCCCCATTGCTCTCATAATATTCGGCATTAACAAGCTTGCCACTCGGGATCACCATATAATATCTGCCATCTTCCTTAATTGGCTCTGCCAAATCAACTACTACGAGGGTCGGATCCATGTAATCACCACGAACCTTTGCGGTTGTGACAACTGCGCGCGCTGCGCTACAAACCTCGATTTCGAAATCATCGCAAATCACGGGTTCGCCGAAGGTCAGCACGATCTGCTCAAGGACTTTGACAGTTGATTCGTTTTCAGGCGTTACAGATACATATTGCAGGCCATCGGCAACTGCTCCGCCGACAGTGTAAGTAAGACGGATCTCCGGGTTACAAATACCGGCTACGCCTTCCTCGTAATTTTCAGATATAATAGAACGAGCCGGGATCACAACTTCATATACTCCATCTGCGGTGATAGGATTATTCAATTTTACAATTGCAACATTCACTGCATCGAAGTCTTCCCAATCAAGATCGCAATAACCGGTAGCGACCACTTCATTGTTGGCGTCATATACAGTCACGTCGCCACCATTCAAGCCGACAGCTTCAGGGAATGTGAGTCTGATAGTCTCAAGAGATTCTACAGTCGAGCCTGAAGCCGGAGTAGCCTCTGTGAGGACTAATGTTTCTTGCTCAGCCGGGTCAATGCCTGGATCATCGGGAGTTTCGTCAGCTGCGCCGGTGATCTGGAAGCCGGAATAAACGCTCTTGCTTGCTTTACTTTCAAACTGATCGCCAAACATGAAGCAACCGGCACCGAAATAAATCACGTATGAACCCTCTTTGACAATGTCGATGGGAGCCACATTCCAATTATCGTCCATTATCTGAGTGAAATGGAATTCAGTTGCGGCAGCCTCCTCTTCTCCTTCTGTTTGATTGTAGACGAGAGTGCCGAGAGACTCACCAAGAAGATTCTGTATTTCTGCTTGACCAACCCATGACCAGGACATTGGCTCGCCGTTTTCAGACTTGACTACTATTTCTGTGAGACGATCGAGGCTTTCACCATTTTCAGGAGAAACGACAACAATACTAACTGCTCCGAGATCACATTGCCATTCGTAAGAGAAGCAAGACTCAGATTCTTCTCCAAAATTACCTTTCAGCTGATAGCCGTCCATATCACGAGCATAGATATTGATAGTGAATGCGGAATCTACATTCTTGATATCCTCATTATCTGAAAGATTCAGAGTCCAAACTGTGTTGTCTTCATTTGCAGAAAGACATGACTCAGGATATACTACAGTACCAAGATTTCCTCTTGGTGTAGAAGCCTGATATACAGTCACCGGACCTGAGAAGGTATAGGTGAAGACAGCCTGAGATGGCTCGCTGATAGTGAGAGTGCCCGGTGCCGGCTCTACACTAAGAAGGGTAAGGTCGGAGTACTGATATCCTTCTACTTTACCGGTGAACGTATAAGACTTACGAGCTACGATAGGAGTTGGCACGCCCTCTTGGCTATATTCATTGTCACCGTTATAGAAGATGAACTCAGCGACATATTCATGACCTTCATAGAACTTATATGAATTAGCTACTTCCCAAACAATCTCATTTGAATTTCCGAGTCCGCGTCCGGTGGAGAAATTGCTGGAATTGATATAGCTTTCGCCGGTAGTATTGTCGATTACTTGAAGGGTCACGACTCCAATAGCATCATTATGATTGGTGTTGATGGTGATTACCTGATCATTCCATAGAGCCTGAGCTTCAGAGAAGTCGGGACTTATAGAAAGAATCTCAAAATCATCAAACATAGCGCCTGCAAGAGCTGCAACGTTTACAGTATAATAATACTCTTTTGCATCGCTTAATTCTCCGGCTGCATTTTTAAGGAGTCCCTCCGGGAATTTTAGAATATATTCACCATTGCCACTGAAGGATGCAATGTTAAAATTATATACATATTCATCCCAAGTCGGATCAGTTGCATCAGAAAGAGAGCCGATTACCTCATTGCCATCTTCATCAATCCAGACGGGCATGACATCTGTCGGAGTGTATGCTCCCATTTGATTGGTTGCGAATCTCAAAGTTTCAAGCTGGTAGGCTTCTGTCACATCCAAGCTCTGATTTGGCTGCAGGATGGCCGGATTCCACTCGAAAGCGGAAGCACTTGCAACAGCTGTCGTCGCAGCCGCTAAAGCAAGTAAATGTCTAATTTTCATGGGCGATTAATTTGATTAATTAATAATTATTTTACAACAATTTTTTTGCCATTCACGATGTAGATGCCCTTCGAAGGAGAGGCTACGCGGCGGCCTGTAAGGTCATAGTAGACAGCTTCGCCTTCCTCAATCTGGATGCCATCGACAGCAGCGGTAGAAGCTTTGTATCTTACGAAGATATCTGAGTTGTGGTCGAGCCCATCGGCACACTTGAGACCACCAAGAGTTACCTCTATGTCGGAATCAGGATCCGCATCAATGGCAGGAGCAGTGAAATTATACAGCATTGCGTCAGCTGAGTCTTCAGTCACTGTCAAGTCGCTGTATGGCACTGAAATTATTGCATCTACTCCGTTCTTAACGTATGAGAAATCGACTGAATCAAACTTAATCTTTTGCCCATTGAGCACCCAAATCTCCATAGGCTCGCCGGCATTGAGAGCAGAGCCTGCAGCTGGCACCCAGTCAGCAGCAAGACTATATACAACACTCTTAAGATTATAGCTATATCCAAAAGAATATGGGCTTGAGGAATATCCTGTCAAGACATATTGACCATCGGCACTCTTGATGCCGTATATTCTAAGACCGATATTGCTTTGAACAGGTAGCCCCGGGATCATTTCATCAGGGAATCGAGTTTTCCCTTGAAGATCAACTGTCACTGTCTTGCCATCCACAGATACAGGGGGATTTTCTATATACATACCCATTTCGATATTGTCCGGGTCGCCGTATGTAAGCTCAGCTATCGGATGGCAATCTTTATCAAGATCTCCACTGAAAGTTAGTTTCACAAGTCCTTCACCACTGCCGGGGAGATAATATGTCAAAAAATCAGAAACCCCACTTGCCGGAGTGCCGTATTCATTGATAAGTTCTGCCGGTTTGTCCGCCATCTTATACTTTAAAATGAGCTTCCCAACGCCATAGCCAAAATCAGGACGGTTGCTTGAATTGTATGCATCTCGTATTCCCGTAAGAGTAAGTGTCAAGATATCGCCTTCACTAATCTTTCCCTCATGATACCAATTTAGAATAGTGTTAGACCAATAAATATTGATATATGAATCAGTTATGGTCGGATTTAACTCAACAGAGGCGTCATTTATCGAGAGAACACACTTTGTGCACTTGATAGGGATATTGAATGTAATGCTCGCATTATAGTTAGTGCTAAGAGATAGATTAGAAACATCCTCAGCAGGGGTCACATCAACTAATTCAATAGGCTCTATACCGGTGGAAATGCGGAATGTTCCTGCATCAAGAGGGCAGAAATCGTAGAAATATAAAGGCACACCAGCAACGACGTCATAAAAACGAACCTTTACTCCATCAGCGCCATAATAGCCATTAGTAGGTTGGATGGGAGTATCATGGGTAGGCTCTGCGTAAGGAGAAATCAGATCGCCAGAACTGTAACAACGGATCACACCTGTTTCGGAAGGAGTGAAAACACCTTGGATGGGAACCATGGCATCGTAATAGTAGACTTCGTCAGGGGTCAATTCGCCCCAATCAGCTACCTCAGCGGCATTTACAGTTGCGGCGGCAGCACAAACGACCGAAGATGCAAGTAGATATTTAAATTTCATAAATGTACATTATTAGGTGTATAATACAAAAATCAACAAATTATCAGTGATAACAAATGAGTCAACTCTGAATCTTTTTACAAAAGTATAAAATTTATTTGATATTTCTAAGAAACCGAGTGTTAAAAATAAATAAAAAAGGGAAGGCCGCAGCAGCGAACTTCCCTTTCATAAAATAAGCAGGTATGTTTTATTATTTTATGGGGCAATTTTTATTTCTTAATGCTTAATTCATAATGCATAATTTATAATAAAGCTATCGTTCATTATGAATCGTTTTGCTTTGCATGCCCAATTATGCATTATGCATTGTGCATTATGAATTAATTGATTAGAGGCGTGCTTTTTCGCGCTCTATGTAGGTGTCGATTGAAAGGCCGTTGCCGAGGGTGAACTGTGGATAGTCTTTCTTGATGGTTTCGTAGCACTTGAGTGCATCGCCAAACTTTTTCTGCTCGTCGTATACAACTGCCATTTTGAGAAGCGCACGAGGAGCGATCTGAGGGTTTTTGTCGGCCTTCTTCTCTGCATACTTGAAAGCTGAGATTGCGTCGTCATACTTTTTGAGGTTGACGTAGCAGTCTCCGAGAAGCATCTGAGCGTTGGAAGCGAGCACCTTGTCTTTAGAGTTGAAGTCCTTAAGATATTTAGCAGCTTCCTCATATTTACCGGTGTTGTAGAGAGTCTCAGCAGCAGAGAGGGCTGCGAGTTTGCCGCCATCTGTTCCGCCAAATTCATCAGCTACTTTCTTATATTGAGCGGCTGCTATCGAGTCGCTTCCTAAAGAAGAGAGTTCCACTTTATTGTAGGCCTCCATGGCTTTATTGTTTTTCGGTACCTTATAGAGGTAAAGCCATGCAAAAGTGAGGCATGCGACTACGAGGATAGCTCCCATTGCTATACCCATTGCCTTTTTGTTGGTCTCAATGTTACGACCGAGGTTTGTCAGCCTGCTGTTGATGTTTTCGAGCTGATCAGGCTGCTCGGGTGTCTGGTTGCTTGATGCCATTTCTATTATTGATCTAAATCTTTATATATCTATAAATTACAAGAACTATTGACAAGATATTAACATCGTTAGTTCAATCGAAGTGCAAAGTTAGTGATTTTTTTTTGGGTTTGCAAATAAAAAAAGCTTTTTTTTTAAATTTATTCAACTTTCGCAAGCTCAAGTTGAAGGTTATAAGGTGATTGGGTCAAAAGGTTATGATTTGACTGATATTATATTATTTTTATGCCTTTACAACTGGTAGGTTTAACCCCTTAACCCCCTAACCCCTTAACCCCTTAACCCCCTAATTATCCTTACCAGACATTGTGGGGAAGGTCGTGCAGTGAGTTGGCGGATCCGGTAGTATAGGGGTTCATGGATTCGAGGGCCTTATCCAATGGCGAACTTGGCCGGTTAGCAAGGTCGATTTGGTGCTGGATGAAGTCCCATGAGATACCGGCCTCTCGGAGGAAATCACGGAGTTCCCCCATCGTCTGGCGAGCGTTTTGGAAGAGTTCTATCGACATTTGGCAGGCACGTGGATTGCCCGCTTGATCACCCTTAAGGGGCATACATATCAGTTCATTTTTCATATCTTTTAAGATTTGTAAAGTTTAGAACGCAAAAATAATGAATCAGACTGCACAAATCGCGCAGTCTGATACTAAATAATGTTAAAGAGAGAAAAAGTGTAGCTGTGTTCAGCTATTGAATCTTGACATGAATATTAAGACTCGTCTCAATCAAGCATTACAAATGCTGCGCTAAACTGAGGATGAGAGCCCGGTACTTGTACACCATCGATAGTGAATGTATGCTTGGCAAGAGACTGGCGAGCTATTGTCAATGCCTTACGTTTGGGTTCCCCGGCCGACAAATTACGATAAAATTCTGTCATCAGTATTTGAGTGGCTTCATCGTTTACTTCCCATAGGCTCATGAGTATGCTTTGTACCCCTGCCATTTTGAAGGCACGTTGCAATCCAAAGACCCCTTCTCCCGAAACATCTCCAAGTCCGGTCTGGCAAGCTGAAAGCACCACCATGTCCGTGCCCCGTAAGTCTAAATCAGCTATTTCGCGTGCAGTGAGTATTCCATCGTCAATGCCTCGGGGTGCCTGCTGTGTGAGCCAATAATTGTTCGCTCCAGACATGATCAAGCCCGTGCGGTCGAGCGCCGATTCGGGATCTGAACTCTCTCCGGAATTGTAAAATCCATGCGTAGCAATGTGTATCAATGAAGTCTTTGATCCATCAAGGGCCTTGAAAGATTCCTCAATACCCTCGTCGCCCGTTATCAAGCGCGGGCTATAGGCAGACATGGCAGCCGCAACGTTTTCAGCTTCCATGCGTGTGCCCGGCAACATTTGCCATAGAGTTGAACCCCTGTGTCCTCTTTCATTAGCTTCAAGAGCATACAGCTCCATGTCATCGACAGATGTGTTGTAATTAAGCCCTCCGTAGACAGCTGCAGTACAATCAGAAGATAAAGACTTATCGCTAAAATTCGCCACCAACTCCCGACTTGACGACAGACGCACCATATTGTAGGTATCACTCATAGGAGTGTGTTCTTTTCCTACCGGAATGAATTCAAGCGCCATGCCGTGAAGTTCTGCAGTCGGAACGAAATAGACATTCCCCCCTTGTGGAAGATACGAGCGTAGTTCTGTAGTCCATATACTGTCGCACACAAACCGGTTGAATAGCCCTTTATCTGTATTGAGAAGGTGCTTATCGCTGTCGTTGATGGTGAAAAGTTTCACATGCTCTGGTTTTTTCCCTTTGCAAAGCACCTCTGCTGCGAATGTCCGATTGCGTTGCGAGTTTTCTTCCGATGCTATAAATTCGATTATCACGTCGTTATTTCCTAAATTTGCTGCCACATGCGACCAATCTTTATAAATGAATCCAAGGTAATCTCCATATTCAGGATGCTGTCCGAGATGCCGCAATAGTTCTTGCTCCGCAACATAAAAATCTTTTTCGGATACATATTCTCCGTGCGAGCGTTTTCTTTTTAAAGTTAAAAAATTGTCAAGTAGCGTGTGAGCTTCCGTCTCGCTGTCGGGAAGGATTTCTACCTGATGTTTAAGACTTGCCACAGATTGCATCATAAGGCTCTTAATAAACATGGCATTATCGAACAACAAAGGGGCGACATTCTTCTCTCCCGTAGGTGCTATTCCGAGACCGAACACATTATCTTGATAGTGGTAGATGTCATTCACAAGCGTTGCCCTGTCTCTCTCGGTCAGAAAACTCATAGACGAATGGAGGCTTTTCCGACTCGACTCAAAAGATGTGCGATATTTATCGACAGCTCCTTTAAAATCTAACTTATTTAAATATGTCATTCCCCACGCTTCATAGAAATTGTAAGTTATGGCATGTTTGCGTGGACAAACATTAAATATATCTTTTTCCGCCGTCTCATTCAGTGATATGACATCATCTGGAATTACAGTCCCGAATATTGACGACCAGAGTGCCAGAACGACAAGATAGTCATTACACATTCTGCTTAAAATAAAGCGCCTGTCGTTGGTCACACCATTAAAGACCTCCATGGCTTTAACCGCTTCGCCGGTCATCACTAACGCCATCGCTTTAGTTGCAGTAAGCCTTAACGCAGTGACATGTTTTGGTCCGAAAAGTTCTTCTGAAAGCTTCTCAGCCTTCTCACACTCGGCAAGTATTTCATTCCATGCACTCGTCATCAAAAACATGGTGCATTTCATTTCCGACAAGAGCAAGCCATAGTATGACTGTTCCAGTCCAAGAGAAGAGAGGACTTTCCCGGCATTGTCAATATACTGTTTGGTCGACTTAAAATCGCTCATCTCGCAACATAGCGCCGCCATTCCCAGGTAAGTTGAAAAAATATCAACAGTTGGTTTTTGATCGCCCCAAATTGCCAATGCCGTAGAAAAATTGTCAGAGGCCTGACTACGCATATCGAAATTTGCCCGGATATACCCTGATATTTTGCATATCATGGCATATTGAGGCGACGATTCGCCATATTTCGTCTTGTATTGAGACATCAGTTGATCGCTTATATTCAATGCTTCCCTATCGTAGGAAAATTGGCATATCTGCAAGATTGTAAGCAAATAGTAGTCCGATAGATTGTCATTTTCATCTACGTTGAGCGCATTTTTAGCATAATATTCGTTCATTGTGTCCAAATACGGCCACATATCCTCGACTATTCCCAAATCAATGGCTGTCTGAAAAGCGGAGCAAAAAATGGAGACACAGGTATAAGCGGAGATATCATCAGTCAAAGAATTGATTAGACCACCGTAGATACTTAGGGATTCTTCCGGTTGGCCTGCAAATGAAAGGAATTCTGCTTGCAATGCTTTATATATTACCATATTTTCCTTATCCTTTGCACTGGAAGCTTTCTCTTCATAACTCTTGATGTATTTATTATACGTATCCAGATCGCCATAAATCATCGATGTGTCTACATTGGCGTTTTGCGCTAATGGAGAAGGGAAATGGGCGTACGCTGCAAGAAAAGAAGCTGCTAAGCAGATCAAAAGGATAAGTCTATTCATTTATATGATCCGTTATTTTGGGTGAAACAATAATTGTGGCGTTTGCTTCCTCTTCAAAGCGTTTGCCGGAACTCAGCATGATAGCGAGCGCCTGGGTATCGATAGGCTCTAAGGTGGCAAACATATAGTAGTCTGCCGAGTCATTTTCAGCAAATACAAAATCCGGCAATGACAATTGATTATTAGGAGCAATCGATATAAATGGTTGATTGGATGTCGCGCCAACATTAAGACACAATTGGGGATTCTCATCAGGAGTGACGGATATCACATTGACATATAGCAAAGAGTCTGTCCCATTTGCCATAGAGAAGTAGAAAGCCCCGTCTTCTTTGTTCACATTGAGAGTGAGCCGGTCGTCTGGCAGCGCTTTGGCAATATCGAAAATTGCATTGCAGACAGACTGCAAATACTTATTTTCAGCATCTGATCCTCTATACGAGACTCCCATTACATTTGGCCGCTTACTCTTCTGATTTAATTGAGTAAGCATTTCCGAGTTGACGACTGCTATAGCGTTATCAGCGTTCCTCTTGGCATTGCGTATTATTGTGGCTACAGTGTAACTGCCTTTATCCAGACTGTAATATATTCGGTGTTGTTGCTGGTCGAGGATTGCCGCTTTCGATTTTTTGCCGATGATCAGTTTGTCTGCTGCTTTCACGGGATCTCCTTTCTTAACCTTTTTTCCTGTGGATGCATTAGAGACACTACCGATAACATTGAAAATTTCGTATCGCCCATTCTGTTGCGAGTGAGCGCTTATGGCAAGCATAAGTATTATTAATAAAGATAGATGCCTCATGATTATGTGAATTTTTCGTTATTTTTTGATAATTTCCTACACAATGTCTTGATTAGAGATGGCACTCCGGTATAGATGTCATAGCAGAGCATACCAGATGCGGTCATGGCCAGAACAATGGTAAAGTCGATATATAAGTTATAGGCTTTGTAGCAATGATAGCAAATATAAATAAAGATTATAATAATACCTATGGGAATTATCCTTGATACAAGATTGGAGTAAGGACGGTCAGCTACCCACATGCTTAGCCAAATAGTGGCTACCGTAAACAGCAAAGCCACAGCGTAGACCACAACTGGAGGAAGTGACTTCACCGGATCACCGGAAATCAGTGTAGATAAAGAGTATGCATGGACCATCACTCCCGGCATGTCTTCATCAATCGGAGTGTAATGCATGTCATTATAATCATTGACGGTTCCGAATAAGACAATTTTGTCTTTAAATTCTTCGGCTGGGATATTTTCTTCCTTAAGCATCTCGATAGCGTTTACAACTCGAAATTCTCGAGCCCCATATCGTATAGATTCGGTTTCGTTAAGATTATGTATGTCATAACCTGCCGTCAGAGCCAATTGTTTTGTGAAACTTGGATTGTCATCGACGTTCAGATAATAATGTCTTATAGGCACTGATCTATGCTCCTGCGCTAAGTCCACTCTGGCAAATCTCGCATCCGGAAGAGAATCATTATTGGCAAACGACTGCGAAGGTAATGGCTCACCGACATTGATGGGAAGAGTTAAAAAAGACGAGGCATTTTTGAGAGAAGCTCTAAGCAAGGAGTCATTATCAAGCGAGTAAAATATCACATCAAGACCTATAGACTTTGGCTTGGAGGCACTCACCAAATCAAGCGCCTTCGCAATATCGTCGTGGGAGCAATCGTCAATTGCGATTACTGTCACAGTTGTGTCAAGAAGCGCCACACCGGAATGAGCTTCAGCTCGTTCATAGAAGTCAGTCATAGAGCTATGGCTATCTCTCATAGCGATTGATTCTATCGTCGAGAAATCAGGTAAAGCTATCATCGTGAGCACAAGAGAGCATATCGTGAGTAGGCCTATTGTCACCCATCTTACGAAACCTGATCTCATATTAGTTCTCTTTTTACGGAATAATAATGATTCCATGAGTATTTTTTTATATTTTAACGATATATTGATTTTAATATTGTATTTGAAGTAGAAATATGAATTCTGATTAAGACATCGTGTGCCACAGAGTGCTTTTTCAATATATTCCATTCTAAGCAATAGCCTTCACTACCAAAAAAAATATCAAATTTTACTTGCAAAACTTGAATTTTTCGATTTAAATTATTAAATTTGTAGACTCTAAAAACAATCTGATTATGGAAGTGATAAATTTTGCCGATACCCCATCGGTGATGAGCCAATATATGCGTGAACTTCGCGACGTGAATATCCAAAGCGACCGCATGCGTTTCCGCACAAACCTTGACCGTATCGGCCAACTGATGGCATACGAAATCTCAAAACGTATCGCATACGATGATATCACAATAAAGACTCCACTCGCCGACTGTGTGTGCAAGCAGCCTGCTGAAGATGTTGTGGTTGCCACAATTCTCCGCGCAGGCCTCCCGTTCCATCACGGTTTCCTTCAGATATTCGACAATGCCGGCAACGCATTCGTCAGCGCCTACCGAAAGTATCATGAAAAAGGAGACTCTTTCGATGTCCTCGTAGAATACATGGCCTCTCCTTCTTTGGAAGGAAAGACCCTCATTCTTGTAGATCCCATGCTTGCCACGGGTACATCTATGGAATTGGGCTACCGGGCTCTTCTCCGCAAAGGCAATCCAATCAAAATTCATGTCGCTTCTGTTATAGCTTCACAACGTGCCGTGGAATATGTGAAGGAACGTTTCCCTGAGGATAAGACCACTATTTGGTGTGCCGCCATTGATCCGGAAGTCAATGCACACAGCTACATCGTTCCGGGTCTCGGGGATGCCGGCGACCTTGCCTACGGAGAGAAGGAAGACAACGCATGAAAATCGACAAGCTCGACATAGTAAACTTCAAGAATATCGAAGAGGCTTCCCTGGAATTTTCCGGGGGAGTCAACTGCCTTTTGGGCATGAACGGCATGGGAAAGAGCAATCTTCTCGAGGCAATTCATTTCCTATGTCTCGCCCGCACAATGCAGACTCTCCCGGAATCATCAATCCCTCGCCATGGCACAGAGATGATGATGGTGAAGGGCTCTTTCACCATGGACACCGGAGTTAGCGAAAATGTCAGTTGCGGCATTGTCAAAGGGAAAGGGAAAACCTTAAAATGCAACGGAAAGGAATACCAACGCATTTCCGAGCATATCGGCAAATTTCCGATTGTCACCGTCACTCCTGCCGACCATTCCATAGTCAGTGGAGCCGCTGAAGAGCGCCGCAAACTTATGGATATGGTGATATCACAAGCCGACAAGACCTATCTTTCCCATCTAATCCGCTACAACCGGAGCCTCGACAGCCGCAACCGTATGCTGAGAGCGGGAGTCAAAGACAATCTCCTCTATGAGTCTGTAGAATCATCGATGGAAGAATCGGCATCCATAATCCATACAACGCGCAAGGCATGGGTGGGAGAGATTCTGCCGGTCTTTCGGGCAAGATACTCAGAAATCTCAGGCGATGCAGAGAAAGCTTCGATAAAATATTCGAGTGTTCTAACCGATCAGACACTTCGTGCGGTGCTCGACAACACAAGAGCAAAAG
Organism: uncultured Sangeribacter sp.; assembly: GCA_964634905.1. Taxonomy (GTDB): domain Bacteria; phylum Bacteroidota; class Bacteroidia; order Bacteroidales; family Muribaculaceae; genus Lepagella. The sequence goes on along the minus strand of CAZWJO010000008.1, from coordinate 20,429 downwards.
ACCAAGTGCTTGGTTATACCTCCAAAGGCATACATCGTGATGATCTTCTTACCGGACTTGGCGACTACTCTATGCGCAGACTCGGAAGCCAAGGACAAGTGAAAACTTTCACGATTGCATTGCGGCTCGCCATTTTCAATTATCTGAGGAAAGTCTCTGGACAAACGCCTATTCTGCTTCTCGACGACATTTTCGACAAATTGGATTCAAGCCGCGTAGGAAGAATCATGGAGATGGTAAGTGGCGACGAAGGCTTCGGACAGATATTCATCACCGACACCAACCGCGAACACCTCGACGAAATCCTCGGGGCCATCCACGGAGAGAGCCGCCTCTTCTCCGTCGAAAACGGCAAATTCAATCTTCTTCCAACTGACAATTTGACAAAATGACATTATGACAAATTAACACATTAATTCATCATTCATAATTTATAATTTATCATTAGATAAGTGGAACGTAAAGACGCAGTGACAGTTGGAGATGTTCTCCGGGAATGCCTGGAGAAAAGCAGCATGCAGGGTAGGCTCGATGAAGTGCGTGCTTGCGATGCTTTCCCTTTGGTAGTAGGAACTCAGATTGCTTCATTATGCAATCAGCCATATATGAAAAACGGACTTATGACTATCACCACGCCGAAAGCCTCGCTCCGCTCAGAACTAAACATGAGCCGAGGAAGAATAGTAAAGGCTATCAACGAAATACTGGGAAAGGAAGTAGTGAAGGAAATCCAATTCCGCTAAATCCCTCAATTATTCCCTTATCATCCTGACAACCCGACAACCCGAAAACCTGACAACCTGACAACCCGACGACCGAAGACTAAAGACTGAAGACTAAAGACTGAAGACTAAAGACTAAAGACTAAAGACTAAAAATGAGCAAAACAAACGATATATTAGAGCATCTGGATGCAAAAAAATTCCGGCATGTAGTGCCATTGCAATTAAGATTCAATGATATTGACATATTCGGTCATGTAAATAATAACTCGCAGTTGGCACTATTCGATGTAGGCAAGACCGAATTTTACAATACTCTCAGAGGGGAACTTATAGATTGGAACCGCGTGGAGTCTGTAATAGTAAATCTGAATTGCACTTTCATGGAACAGATACATTTTAAAGACCCAATGGAAGTACGCACACGCGTCAAGAAGATAGGGGAACGCAGCTTTGTTCTCCAGCAGATTCTCCGCAACGCCGCTTCCAGGCAAATATGCTCCATGTGTGAATCCGTGATGGTAAGCATAGACTTCGACACAAGGGAGTCAAAGCCTATCCCCGATTCCATAGCTGAGGGACTCGCCAAATGGATGTAATGATTAATACCTTTTGCCTTCTCATTTGTTATACTATAATAGTGAATTATTAATCTTCTAATAGCATACTATCATATACATATTTTCGATTGAATGTCAGCGACAGACAATTATGCATTATGCATTATGAATTATGCATTAGTATTTAAAAAATAAAATATGAATCAGATTGATGTCCATATCCGTATGGAGGCTTTCGGAAAGGACTCTCCGGAAGCTGAAGTGCTTGCAAATGTTGTAGCGGCCCGTCTTGAAATCAGCCGACTCATTGAAGCTGAAAAATATATGGAAGCTCTGGAGAAAACGATTGGGGCTCTCCAGCGTCTAAAAGATTTTCCAGATCACGACAATGAGGAGTTCAAGGCTCTTCTTGTAGCTTTTATCTTCGATCTTGCGGAGATCCATTATGAACTCAAAGACTACAAACGTAGCGAAAAGGAACTCGATGCCCTATTCAAAGTCCTTGATCCCCTTTTGGCAAAGAATCCCGACCGTTTCGGACGCCTACATATACTTGCGATGGAACTCTCTACCCGGATTCTGCGCTCCAAGAAAAAGACCATCGACATGCTTGCCCGCCAGCAACTACATACTGATGCCCTTGCAGAGAAAGTGAATTCCGGAATCATCAGTGCCACAGAGCGCCTTGTAGATGCCCTTTGCAACGTGGGCCGTCTGCTTGCCTCCTCCGGCGACTATCGTGAGGCTATGAAGTTCTTCTCCGAGGCTATCCGTATTTCTAAGAAACGCACAGGAAAAGTCAACCGTAAGGAAATAAAGATGACCGTAGAGATGGCGGAAATCATGATCCGTGTGAAGTCTATGCGTCCTCGTGCGGAGCGACTTCTTGATGCTGTGCTTCCGCATGCTATTGCACTTGAAGAGACTGAGCTTGAGCAGGAAATTCATACCCTCAAAGAGATGATAAAGCTTCAAGAAAGCATGAAAGTTTCTTGGCTGAGTGCCTTCCGCAACAAAAAATCAAAAAATCAAGATTAAAGCACTCCCCCATTAACCTTTTAACCCATTAACCTTTTTAAGCCTGAAGTCGAGCTTGCGAGACTTAAATTAAAATATGTCTACGATATTAAATACAGAAGGATCTCTTCTGGAGATCCCTGAAATCCGCGAACCCGAGAAGTTCCGCGTGGCGATTGTGACTGCTGACTGGAACAGCCAGGTCAACGACCGTCTTCTTGCCGGTGCCCTCGAGGTCTTCAAAAAAGCCGGTCTGGACGACTCGATGGTGGAATGTTACCGCGTGCCGGGAGCTGTGGAACTTGTCTACGCCTCTGCCCGTATTATCAAGAGTCCGAGAAAGTATAATGCCATAGTGGCAATCGGCACTGTAATTCGGGGCGACACTCCTCATTTCGACTATGTATGCTCGCAGGCGGCTGACGGGATATGCCGTCTGAACTGCCAAGGAGATGTGCCTGTGATTTTCGGCGTACTGACTGTCAATAACCTTCAAGAGGCTCTTGACCGTGCCGGTGGCAAACTTGGTAATAAAGGTTCGGAAGCCGCCGTCGCAGCTCTCAGAATGGGAAGCTTCTTGAGAATATAATAACCTTCATTTCAAATCAACTATTATGAAGAAACTAAGTTATAGCTTGTTAGCTATCTTTATGCTGCTCTTTGTAGCTGTGAGTTGCTCTAAAAGTCAAGGCGACAATGATGCTAATTCTTTGCTTCGTACAGTTCCTGCCGACGCATCAAGTGTAGTACTTTGTAATGTCGCTCATATAGTAGACAGACTTGGAGGTGATACCGATGGGTCATCCATAAAACTTTCGAAGGAGCATACAAAGGCTATAAAGGAAAGTCAGGCTCTTAAGGAGGATGACAAAAAGCATATTATGGATGTATTGGAGGGGAAGACAGGAATGGCACTCAATTCTTTTGTGTATTTCTCGGCTGCCAGAACATATATCACAGGATTGCTCAACGATCCAGATAAATTCATAGCTTACGAGCAGGAACAAAATCCATCGCTCCAATGGTGCGATGAAGATGGAGGAAAAGTCTTGGGAATGATGGCTGTGGTAGGCAATCAATTTTGGATCTGCACTACAGGCACCCCTGATGTGGAGCAATTAAAGTATTATCAGCAACTGAATGATAAACAATCGTACCTATCTTCGGATGCTTTTCCGCTACTTTCTAACACTGATAGGGGGGTAACATTTGTGGCTGATGTCAAAAAATCGATTTCTCTTTTGCCTAACTCAACCTATTTGCGTATTGGCTCTTCTTTGATATTCAACGATATGTCGTATGTAGCCGGCTATGTCGATATCGAGAAGAATAATGTTTTGGCCTCAGCAGCCGTGCTTAATTCCGATATGAAACCTGCCGAGCTTCTGCTCCCTACAGAGAAAGTTGATGTGTCGGTAGTAAAGTCGCTTGCCGGGAGTGGCGATTTTATAGCGGCAATGGGTGTGTCACAGAAACTTGTGAAGAAGATTTCAGATGTGGCAGGCACAGCAATGGGGAAAGGATCTGATGCTTTGGCCGGTTTGTTGCAGGCCGTTGATGGGACTATAGCGGGAAGGGGAAACTCATCGCTTGGCGATGTTGAAGTCAAAATCCAGACGAATGGTAAGGATTTTGCCGATATGTCGAAAGTAATACAGAGCGTTTTTGGCTTAACCGTCACTCGCGATGGCAACATGCTGACTGCATCTGCCGGTAATAAAAATTTCAGTGGGCCGATCACTTCTGATGAGGCATCCGAAAAGCTAAAAGGATCTTGGATGGGAATCGTGTCTTATGGAATGATTGCCCGCGATGTCACCACAGTGGTACGCCTTGTTCCTGACAAGAAGAGTCTCCGTCTTGATATCGAGGCAGAGGGCGGCGTCGATGCATTCCTTAATGCAATTCTGAAATGAACAAACATATAGAAGAAATTACTCTCGATTCTCTCCTCCCGCGCGTTTTTGCCCGGGAGGAGTTCCCTTCTTCTAAGATTTGGCGGAAAAAAATCACTTTCCGTCGGGGAGGCAGATACCTTGTTGAGTCAGCCAGTGGAGGAGGAAAGTCAAGTTTGGCAGCTTTCATCATGGGCAGCAGAAATGATTATGAGGGGATACTCAAGTTTGACGGAAAGGATACCAAGACATTGACCATCGCAGAATGGCAAAATATCCGCCGCGCAAACATCGCATACCTTCCTCAGGAACTCGCGCTCTTCCCTGAACTTTCAGCCATTGACAATATCAAGCTAAAAGCTGAGATATCCGGAAATGTTGATATGACTCGTGTTGATAATTGGCTCGAACGTCTCGGAATGTCGGACCGTCGCGAATATCCGGCAGGAAAGTTATCTATCGGCCAGCAACAGCGAGTAGCACTCATACGTAGCCTTTGCCAACCGTTTGATTTCATCCTCCTCGACGAACCTGTCAGCCATCTTGATGAAGGCAACAACCGGATTGCCGCCTGTATTGTGGAGGAGGAAGCTGAACGTCAAGGTGCGTCCATCATTACTTTCTCTGTAGGTAATCCTCTCCTCATTGACAATCCTGAAAAATTGAATCTCTGATGGGTCTAATCTCAAAACTTTTAAGAAAAAATACATCTCCGGCGCGCCTTGCAGGATTTGTTCTCTCCAACTTCATTGGAATCCTGATCGTAGCCGGTGCTGTGATGTTTTATATCGATTCCCATGGCATTTGGGATGATGACGATAGCTTTGTCAATACCGACTATCTCGTAATAAACAAAAAAGTGACTTCCGCAAGCACTCTTGGCGATCGGGATGCCACACGATTTTCTTCATCAGATATTGCAGATCTGCAAGCTCAACCTTGGGCGAGGAGAATAGGAGAATTCAGCTCATCAGATTTCAGAGTCTATGCTTCCGTAAGTCATGGAGGACGCGGAATGGAGACTGCTCTTTTCTTTGAGTCCGTACCGGATTCGTTTGTCGATATCCCGGAAGGTGACTGGCAGTTTGAACCGGGACAGACTTTCGTGCCAGTCATGATTCCGAAAGACTATCTTGCGCTATATAACTTCGGATTTGCCGGTTCTGCCGGACTACCACAACTAAGTGAACAACTTCTTACGGGAATCCCTCTGAAACTCTATATGCGCAGCGAAGACGGCAGCCGCTCTATGTCGATGGAAGGTCGCATAGTAGGCTTCAGTAATCGTCTCAATACAGTCCTTGTGCCCGATTCGTTTATGAAATATGCAAATTCCCGGCTTGGTGACGACAATGCGACGGTCCCTTCGCGTCTGATTATTGATGTCTCTTCTCCGGGGGATGTAGCTATCTCTGAATATCTGTCAAGTCATGGTCTTGAAGTGGCTGGAGATAAATCCGGAAGCTCTGCTGCTTATCTGCTGAAGGTTGTCATTGGAATAGTGGTGTCAGTAGGCGTTTTGATCACTCTGTTGTCAGTAATGGTATTGATGCTTTCCATCTCATTGCTTATGGAAAAGAATAGGTCGGTCATCTATCGGCTCCTGATGCTCGGAGCCCCCCTTCGTGATGTGGCTGCTCCATATAATAGGATGATTCTTTTTGGTTGCGTAGCTGCTTGGCTACTTTCTATGGTGTCTTTGATAGTACTCCGGTCGCTTTATGTCGGGGCTCTTGAAGGACTCGGAGTGTCGGCTGATGGACTTGTATGGGCGCTCATCACCGGCACAGTGCTTGCGTTGATGATAATTGTGGTGAACATTGTGGCTGTCAATAGAAAGGTGAGAGCTGCGTGGAGTCTTAAAATGAAGAATGCTTAGTAAAAGAGCAATTTGGATAAACTTGCTGATAATTTTATTTGTTGTATTGGCAATAGCTTATTATTCATTCGATCCTGTCGAAGTGAAGTGGATGCCGAAATGCGTATGGAAAGTAGCTACAGGCACAGACTGTCCCGGTTGTGGCTCACAGCGTATGGCACACGCTCTCTTACACGGCGATTTTCGAGGAGCCTGGCATGCCAATGCCTACGCATTATGCATGATTCCATTGATAGGCTTATTAGTCATATTGGAGATTTTTAGAGATAAGCATCCTCAGCTATATAGAAAAGTCCATTCTCCCCTGTTGATATGGATATTGGTAGCTTCCATATTCGCATGGTGGATTATTAGAAATCTGATATAGTACGAGAGATGATAAGTGAGTGATAAATTTTTGTATACTATCCTACATGCATTAGATTGTATGTCAGCGATAAAGCACTTGCATTAGCCTGAGTGTAACTAATTGTGCATTATGACTTATGCATTATGCATTAATACTAATGTCACTAAAATAAGATCCGGAATATATTCATTCTGAGAATTTTTCAGTGGCAAAATTAGTAATAGAGCATGCTCCGCATGCGTCCAAGAGCGTCTATAAGAATCTAAATTTAGTGACATTTCATTAATACTTGGCAATATGGAAAGAGAATCTTTGACTCAGACAGATGATAATAAAAAAATGCCGAGATGGATATTCCTTCTCATAGGTGTGCTTGTGATTATAGGCCTATCGGTCTGGCTTCTTACACGCAGATCGGAGGCTACAGCTACTGACACGTTGCCGGAAGTGACCGTGGCGTTAGTCGACACTGCGCGTATGGATGTCTATGGAGAATACGAAGGAAGTATCCGCGCCCGTCAGTCGGTCGAAGTGACAGCACGTGTGGAGGGTATCCTTGAGAAGATGCTTTTCAAGGAGGGTTCTTACGTCACTAAAGGACAGCCCCTTTTCATCATTGATCAAAAACTTTATCAAGCCCAAGTTGAAAAGGCTAAGGCCCAATTAGATCGTGCAAAGGCTTTGCTTGATAAAGCAGAGCGCGACCTTGCACGTATACGTCCCCTTTTCACTCAGAAAGCAGCCTCTCAGCTCGACCTTGACAATGCTGAGGCAGCCGTGGAGTGCGCTGAGGCTGACGTTGAGATTTGCAAGGTAGATCTTTTGGAGGCTCAAATCACACTCAGCTATACACGTGTGGCTGCTCCTATTTCCGGTTATATCTCTGAAAGGATGGTCGATGTCGGTGCTCTCGTAGGTCCCGGTGGCCGTTCATTGCTTGCCACTATAGTGCGCAGTGATACCGTGATGGTCGATTTCTCCATGACATCTTTAGACTATCTAAAAAGTAAGGACCGTAATGTCAACATAATGTGCAAAGACGGTGGGGAATGTCTTGACAAACTCCCTTCCTACGTCAATATAACCCTTGCTGATGGATCGGAGTATCCGTATGAGGGAAGGGTGGATTTCGCAGATCCCGTAGTTGACACTAAGACAGGTACTTTCTCTGTGCGTGCTGAGATGCCGAATCCCGAGAGTCGACTGCTCCCCGGCGAGCAGACCAAGGTCAAGGTGCTTCTTGATGTCGTGGAGGGGGCTATGACTATCCCATTCGTAGCCGTACAAGGGGAAGGAAAGGATAGATATGTCTATGCGGTTTCAGAGGAGGGGATTGTGGAAAAACGTAGAGTTTCTGTCGGTGAACACGTCGGGAATATCATCATTATCAAGAGTGGGTTGCATCCCGGTGAGATGGTATCTACTGATAAATTTGACATTCTTTCCGATGGAGTGACCGTTATGCCCGTAGACGTTCCGGTCAAGAATAATGCTAAAAAGGCTGGTCTTCAGCAGTAGGAGGAAGCGATATGAAAAGGTTAGCAAATGTAGCGATTGTCTTGACTGTTTTGCTGTCGGCATGTTCGGGTGTAAAGGGGCTCAAAGAGCCATACGTATATCATTATGATGATTTCTCCAAGATAGATTATGTCGATTCTGTCTGTCTGGCTGATCTTGAATGGTGGAAATTTTATTCTGATTCCACTCTCTGTTCGATTCTCGAGAGAGTGATCTATAACAACCGCGACCTCTTGAAGTCGGAAGCCAGAATGGAGCAACTGCGCCAATTGTATGGAATTTCCAAAACTAATCTTTTGCCGGAAATCGGATTTAATATCTCGGCGGAATATGAGACTGTAGATCATGGAGGAAATGGCGCTACGACAAGTCCTACATACGCTATAAAGTTCCCGGTATCATGGGAAATCAATCTTTGGGGCTCCCAGATGTGGGCAAGAAAAGCTGCTGAGGCTGAATATCGCGCTTCGGAGGAGGACGCCCATGCCCTTAAGATGGAGCTGATCGCAGAGACAGCTGATGCCTACTACACTATGATGGCATTGCAAAATGAGCTTGCCATAGTGCGTCGCACTATGGAGACGCGTGAGGAGTCGGTCAGAATTGCGAAACTGCGCTTTGAAGGAGGTCTCACCTCTGAGATGCTCTATAATCAGACATTGGTGGAATATGATGCCGCTGCTGCATTGGTCCCTCAATTGGAACAAAAGTTTTTTGAAACCCGCGACCATCTTACTCTTCTCATGGGAGAAGTGCCTCAAGACATCGACCAGATAGGGCATCTTCCACAGACATTCATCGGGCCTGAGCAGCTCCCGGCCGGCTTGCCTTCCGACCTGCTGAAACGGCGTCCCGACATCCGTGCTGCTGAGCAACGTCTTAATGCTGCCAAGGCTAATGTCGGTATGGCTTATGCCAACCGTTTTCCATCGTTCACTATAAGTCTACTCCCCGGTCTGGAAAACAGCGAATTAGCTCACTTCCTCAAGTCTCCCTATAATGATTTCGTTGGTGCTATAGTAGGCCCGCTAATTGATTTTGGAAAGCGAAAGAGGAAATATAAAGCTGCTATTGCAGCCTACGAAGAAGCGCGACTCGATTATGAAAATGTCATATTGAAAGCTTTTACGGAGGTCAACACAATCCTTCATATCTACTACCATGTGCAGGAATCCTACCAGCGTACCAAGGAACTCCGCGAGGCCTCTGCCAAATACGTCCAGTTAGCTCAATTGCAATTTCATGCGGGTATGATCAACTACATCGATGTCCTTGATGCCCAGCGTAACTACTTCGACGCCCAAATAGCATTCTCCAACTCCATCCGCGACCAATACAGAGCCCTTGTCAACATATACAAAGCTCTCGGAGGAGGCTGGCGTCACAACCCCAAAATCCAAAAGCCACCCATCAATTCATGATGATTTTTGCAAAGTCAATCAAAAAATATAGAATTTTTTTGTATCTTTGTGACAATAAAAACAATTTTAGAACGAAAACTGTGCTATTATGTGGGATCCTTCGATATATGCCATCGGGCAACAGAACTTCAAGATACTTCGCGAAGGTGGTGCTCCTTATGTAGATAAAACGATGTATATAGAGAAAATCGTAAAGAGTAACACACGCTATTACTTTCTTGCCAGACCCCGCCGGTTTGGGAAGAGTTTGTTCTTGTCTACTCTTCAATATTTTTTTGAAGGGAAAAGAGATCTCTTCAAAGGCCTTAATATTGACTCGTATGATTGGGACTGGCAGCCTTATCCTGTACTTAGATTGGATCTTAACACCAATCGTTATGAAGAGGTCGGACTACTTGACGTAGTGCTTGATAATCTTTTCAATGAATGGGAATCAAAGTATGAGGTCACTTTCAAAGCAGAAGATTTATCTTCAAGATTCCGCAATATTATACAAGCCGCCCACGAAAAGACAGGTATGCCAGTGGTGGTTCTTGTAGATGAATATGATAAGCCTCTTGTTGGCAATCTCAATAAAACTAAACATTTTGATCATTATCGGGAAAAACTTGCTTCCATCTATTCTAATTTTAAAAGTTCTGCTGAGCATCTGAAGCTTGTGTTCATCACTGGTATTACCAGATTCAGCAAACTCAGTGTATTTTCCGACCTGAATAATCTGAGTGATATAACCTTTTCTGAAGATTTTGCCGACATTTGCGGCATAACTGAAAAGGAGATGCTTGAGACCCTAAGCCCTGGTATAGAGACTCTTGCTTATAGAAAACGTATCTCATTCGATAAGGCATGCAAAGAACTTAAGATAAACTATGATGGATATCGTTTTACTCCAGAAGGTAGCGATATCTACAACCCATGGTCATTGCTCAATTGCCTAAAAGAATGTCAAATAGACAATTTTTGGTCGCGCACAGGCCATCCCACTATTGTGGCAGAATCTTTAAAGCGCATAAACGCTGACCTTGAGAAAACTTTTAACTCATATTCCACGTTGAATGAACTTAATGGACTTGACCTGCTCTCTCCCAATCCCAAGGCATTGCTATTCCAATCTGGATATCTGACCATAAAGAGTTACAGTGAAAGATTGAAGCGTGTCAAACTCGGAATACCTAATGAAGAGGTAAAAATGGGCCTTTTCAATGACTTAGTACCTTTCTATGTGAAATCAAAATCGGGAGGGGCTAAAGAGCTCATCTCCGATATGGTGGTTCATTTCATCCTTGGGGAGCCGGAAGATGCCATGAAGTGTCTGCAAGCATATTTTGCCGGAGTTCATTTTAAGATGAAGATGGATAATGAAAATAATTTCCATAACGCTTTCTTCCTCCTGATAGACATCATCGGTCTTGAGACAGAGGCTGAATCCGCTACTTCCGACGGCAGCATCGACATTACAATCAAGACTGAAGACTTTATCTATGTCATCGAGTTGAAATATGATGGTTCCGCGGAAAAGGCTCTGGAGCAGATTGAAGAGAAGCAATATGCCAGGAAGTTCCAAGCCGATGGGCGGCAGATAATAAAAATCGGAGTCAATTTCTCCTCGGAGACACGCTGCATAGAGGATTGGAAGATAGAAAAATAATAAGAATTATGAGACTTGTGTTGCAAAGGGTTGGAGAGGCTGCTGTAAGGATTGATGGGGAAACTGTTGGGAGCATCGGCCGAGGGCTGATGGTACTGGTAGGCGTGGCCGTAGATGACACTGTGGCAGACGCCGAATGGCTCGCAGCCAAGACTGTCGCTATGCGCATATTCCCGGATGAGAATGGAGTGATGAATCGCTCAGTGGCTGATGTCAGAGGTGATGTTTTGGCAGTTAGCCAGTTTACACTGTTGGCATCCACAAAGAAAGGAAACCGCCCAAGCTACATCCATGCTGCCGGGCATGAATTGGCTGTGCCTATGTATGAGCTATATTGCAAGAAAGTCTCAGAACTCCTCGGACGCACAGTCCGGACCGGACGTTTCGGAGCCGATATGCAAGTAAGCCTCGTCAACGACGGTCCGGTGACTATTATCATTGACTCAAAAATTAAAGATTAAAGTTTAAAGATTAAAGGACTCTGAGCACTCAGAAAACCCGATAACCCGATAACCCGATAACCCGATAACCCGATAACCCGACAACTTGACAACTTGAAAACCCGACAACTATATGAAAATAATCCTCCTATCCGGGGGCTCCGGCAAACGCCTTTGGCCCCTATCGAACGATGTTCGCTCAAAACAATTCCTTCAGGTGCTCGAATCCCCTGACGGACGTAAAGAATCGATGATCCAGCGCGTAGTGCGCCAGATCGAAGCTACCGGCAATGCCGATGGTATCGTGGTAGCTACCGGCGAGGCCCAGGCCGGATATGTAAAAGACCAGCTTGGCAAAAGCATCGGCATCGTCACTGAGCCATGCCGCCGCGACACCTTCCCTGCCATAGCTCTCTCTTGCTCCTGCCTCGCTTCTGAAGGCACTGCAGCTGATGAACCCGTAATCGTAATGCCATGCGACACATACGCCGACGACTCATATTTCGAGACTGTCTGCCGGATGGCTGAAGCCGTGAAACGTGGAGATGCTGAACTGATACTGATGGGGATCACTCCTACATATCCCTCTGAAAAATTCGGATATATCGTGCCTGAGAAGGGTGTTGATTCAGATGGCAAAGCAATGCCGGTGGAGAGATTTACGGAGAAACCTGATGTAGCGACTGCCGAAAAACTCCTTGCCGAAGGTGCTCTCTGGAACGGAGGAGTCTTTGCATTCCGCCTCGGCTATCTGATGGACATCGTAAACAAATACATGCCGGGCAAAGACTTCAAGCAGATACATGCCGACTATGAGAAATTCCCGAAGATAAGTTTCGACTACGAGGTAGTGGAGAAAGCAAAATCTGTTGGTGTCATACCTTATGCTGGCGAATGGCGTGACCTCGGCACATGGAATACTCTGACCGAAAAACTCCCATCCACAACCGAAGGGCCAGCCAAGCTACACGACTGCGAGAACACCCATGTAGTGAATGAACTCGGCATCCCGGTAATCGGACTCGGTCTGAAAGATATAGTTATAGTAGTCTCCCCCGAGGGCATCCTCGTCTCAAAAAAAGAAGACTCCGAAAGACTGAAATCCCTTTTATAATTGAGAATTGAGAATTGAGAATTGAGAATGGTGAAATTTCTCAATTCTCAATTCTCAATTCTCAATTATTATTGTAGTGTCGGAGGATGCGGATGCGTAGCTGGCGCTCGTAGGAGGCCTGGAGGCGGTCAGCTATAGCATTGATATAGTCAGCTTTCGCCTTTTCATATTCGGTGGCATTCGCACGCCCATTGTCATATTTCACAGTCATGGCGTCGAAGGCTGCCTTTGTATTTTCTACAGCCGCTTCGGATGCTTTCTCCTTTCCTTGGGCTGCCACTGCCTGCGCATGGGCCGTCGAGACTGTTTTATATAGCTGCTGACGGGTGTTATCAAGGTCCAGTTCCGAGTTCAGTTGCTCCAGACGTGCCCTTGATATGGAATTTCTTGTGGAAAAACCGTCGAAAATAGGTATGTTTAGTGAGAAACCTAAAGACTTGGAGAAATTATGGCGCATCTGAGCGGCAAAACCCTCATTCTGGAATCCGGATGTCTTATAATAGTTTGTGCCAAGTCCGGCATTGAAGGAAAGAGTAGGTATATATCCTGTTTTCGCAACTTCTACGTTCTCCCCGGCTGCCTGCTTACGGATTACTGCCGCCCGAAGCGTATGATTGCTCATCTGCATATTGCTCCAGACTTCTTCAAGTGACGGCATTGGAAGATCCTCTTGATTAAGTGGAAGGATATCAAAACTTCCGTCATTCTCGATGTCCAGTAGATTTGAGAGGTCAAGAAGTGCCATTATGCTATCATTTTGGGCATTCACCACCGTAAGCTCATCCCTGCTTACCTGAGCACGCGCCTCATAAAGGTCCAATTCGGGAATCTTGCCGGCTTCGAGAAGTATTTCGCGACGCTGCAGCTCGTCCTTAGATACTCCCAAACTCATCCGGGCAACGCCCAACACCTCACGAGAATAAAGAGCCTGAAGATATGCCGCCATAACATTGATAGTGACATCATCTTTTACTGCCTCCGATTGTTCCACGAGTGCCTTTAGGGAAGTCTCCGCATATTTCACAGAACGCACTACCCGCAACCCCTGGAAGATTGGTACCGACAATTGTGCTCCTACGGAAAAGGAACTTGTATTGCGGTTGGCGTATGTATTATCCGCTGTCAAGCCACGTCCGAAACTGAAGTTTTGGCTTCCGTATCCACTGAGATTGGGAAGCACACGGTCTTTAGCCTCTGTGACGGCAAGTTCTCCCTGACGGGCGGCATTGATGCGCTGGCGCACATCAACATTATGCACCACAGCATAATTTATACAAGAATCAAGACTCCAAGGGGAGGCAAAGGCAAGAGTCTTTGGTGAAGAGGCCAGAGCCCAGAGGCCAGAGGCCAGAAAGGAGAGCAATATTATAGTTTTTTTCATAAATAATATAATTATTGGCACATTATTAATAATGCACGATCAATGATATATCGAAGACATATAATTATGCATTATAACTTGCTTTAGCTTGGACGCAGTCAATTATGCATTATGACTTGCTTTAGCTTGGACGCAGTCAATTATGCATTATGCATTATATTAGAGTTTTTCTCCGCGGATCACATCCGATTTCTTCAACCCTTTCTTGATTTCAACATTCAGGCCATCGGAGAGACCTGTCTCGACTGCACGGCGTTCAAATTTCGGCTTAGGCACAGTATCAGTGCGTACATAGACGAATGTACTGTCCCGCTCAAACACCACTACACTCTCAGGGATACTCATGACATCTTTTACTTCCGAAAGCATGATGGTGGCATTTGCGCTATAACCCGACCTCAAAGCAGAGACATCTTCTACTGTTAGTGCTGCCTTAATCTCAAATGTGTTTGCCCCATTATTTTCTGTGCCTTTCGGTGAGATATATTCGAGAACTGCCGATGGATGAAGGTCAGAGACTGCACCGATGGTGATATCCATATTCATTCCGGGCTTTAGAAGACCTACCTCGGTCTCATCTACATTCCCCTTGAAAATCAAATTGGTCATATCGGCGATAGTCGCGACAGTGGTTCCGTCATTCATCGTATTGGCTTGGATTACGGAGGAACCGACCTTCACCGGCACATCCAGCACAAGACCTGTGATCGTAGCGCGTACCAGTGTATTGCTTTCCTGTGCGTTAAACTGAGATACACCCTCTTTCACTATTCGATATGAATCCTTCGCATAGTTAAGATCCTGCCGAGCCTTGACGAGGGTTTTCTCCGCATTCTCATATTCTTCTCGGGAAATCACCTTCTTATCGTAAAGCTCCTTCGAGCGATTAAATTTCACAAGAGCATCATCCACTTCCACTTGTGCAGCATCTATGCGCGACTGTGCATTAGACAGCTGGGAAGCTTCCGGAATGACCTTGATACGTGCAATAACGTCACCTTCATGCACGAAGTCGCCAGCCTCCACATCAATCTGGGAAATGATGCCGGATATCTGAGGTTTTATCTGGATTTCATCGCGTGGCTCAATTTTACCATTAAGCACTGTAGTGCGACGTATATCTGTCACTTCAGGAGTGACAGTGGCATAATGCTCCTCTTTCGGTTGGGAATTACGGTAGAGAAAGTAGAAAGTGCCGAGTACTATTGCGGCAACAATTATCCAAAGGAAGATTTTTAAAAATTTTTTCATATCTATATTGGGTTTTCAAGTTCTCAAGTTCTCAAGTTGTCAAGTTGTCAAGTTCTCAAGTTGTCAAGTTGTCAAGTTCTCAAGTTGTCAAGTTGTCGGGGTTTCGAGTTATAAGAGTTATAAGAATTATAAAAGTTATAAGAATTATAAGAATCATCAGAAAAATTCTCAATTCTCAATTCTCAATTCTCAATTAAAAAAATTCTCAATTTAGAAAATTCTCAATTATTTATCATTAAGCGCTTCAATAGGCTTAATCTTCATGGCTCGGATAGCCGGGATTGTGCCGGCAAGGGAGCCGAGGACGAAGAAGAGTGCCACTATGATGATCGCCGCCTTGAAGGTCAGTTCAAATCCGGCATGGCCGAGAAGAGGATCGTAGGTAAGTTTGTCGGCTATTCCTAAGACAAGGGCTCCGAAACATACTCCAAGCGTTCCGGCTACAAGCGTGAGCATTATACTTTCGGAAAGCACTTGAATGGTTATGTCGAGCGGTTTTGCACCTATTGCACGTCGGATACCAAATTCTTGGGTGCGCTCTTTAACAACTATCCACATTATATTGCCGACTCCAATCACACCTGCCAGTAGCGAACCGAATCCTACAAAGAGTGCAAGAAGGGAGATACCGAAGAAAAGATTGTCGATCATCTCGAATTGCTCGGAAATATCCAAAAACTCTATTGCATTCTTGTCATCAGGACTTATGGAATGTGCGGAGGAAAAGACGCGCCGGATGACCGGTTCATTATCAGATGGCGATCGTCCTTGAGGAGCTGTGTAAAGAAACACACCGACAGTATTTCCAAGATTATAGGCACGTCGCATTGTCGTGGAGGGGATCACGACGCACTCATCAATACGGCGGTTGATAGTCGCTTCTGAAAGCTGGGAGGCAACTCCAACCACAAGAAAATATATTCCGTCAACACTTACATATTTACCTATCGGAGAATCATTGCCAAAGAGAGAGGTAGCGATATCTTTTCCTATGACTGCCACCTTTCTCTCCGCGACTATATCGGCTGAGTTTAGGAAACGTCCTTCATTTATCACTGGAGTCAAAATCTTAGCGTAGTCCGCTTCTACACCAGTTACTCCAACTGGCTTTGTCTTAGTTCCGTATGCGGCTGTTCCATATCTTTGGTCGGCTTCAGAGCTATACTCAATCGCAGGGGCAAGCTGACGTATAAGGTCGATGTCCTGAGTTGTCATCGTCCACCCGGAACCTTTATTGAAACCCTTGTAAGGGACGCTTCTACGATTGTTGAAAGCCGCTCCGAGGTTGGTGGAAAATCCTGCGAAATTTCTTCTCATCACACCCTCAAAACCCTGTGCACCACCAAAAAGCATAGCCAACATTGCAGTGCCCCAGAATATTCCGAATGCCGTAAGGAAAGTCCTGGTCTTGTTGCGGGCGAGCGTGGCTCCAATCTCCCGCCAGTTTTCAATATCGAATAATGATGTTTTCATTCGTCACGAAGGGCTTCTACAGGTTTAACTTTGGTTGCTTTAAGAGCCGGGAAGAGTCCGGCTATGGCTCCGGCTATTATGAGGGCCACTGTCACTTGGACAGCTATGGATATATCTACAGTCGGATTTGAGAAACCATCTGAGTCTCCTAAAACAGCGTCAAGTACTTGAAGGATTGCCATTCCTGCTACAAGACCTATATATCCGAAAAGAGTTGTTATCGCCACACTCTCAGCCAAGATCTGAGCGATGATGCTTTTTGGTTTTGCGCCTATTGCGCGTCTGATTCCAATCTCATGCACACGCTCTCTGACAGAGACAAACATGATGTTGCTCACACCTACTATACCGGTTAGCAGTGTCAGGATACCAATCACCCAGACGGCAAGATTGAGATAGATCATAGCTTGCCCCTGCTTAAGGTAATTGGCAAACTGGTTCCAGATCCATACTGCATTGGAGTCTTCCGGGTCGAATTCATGGCGACGAGCAAGGACAGCCCTGACTTGCGACTCAGCCTGTTCAGCCTCATTTTCAGTGGAAATACCATCTACACGCACTGCCATCTCTTCTACATAGCCGTCGCCTCCTGTGATGGCCTTATAGGTAGTGTAAGGAATGAATGAACCTTTGCGCCATCTGTGATTATAGATTCCCACTACTTTCCAAGACAGTTTCATAGCCTGAACTTCCTGACCGAGTGCCTTGTCGGCATCTCCGAAAAGGAGGGCTGCATTGTCGCGGTGAAGCACTATAGTGCGCCGTTGGTCGTCAATGTCTTTCTGATTGATAAACCGACCTTCTATCTCAGTGATTCTCTGAGTACGCTTGACATCTGGATAGACAGCCTCCATGCCGCTGCTTATATAGTCTTTGGGACCCACAATGTTTGAGCCGGAGACAGATGTGGAGATAGATACTTCGGTCACAGCCTGCACTTCATTGGCAAGCGGCTTCATATCATTGTCTTTGAGACGAATCCAGCGACCATCCTTATATCCTTTATAGGGCATTGAAGTGGTGCCGCTCCAAAGTCGGATAGAATTCACGCTCGAATTTGAGGCCTCATCTTCAAAACTATTGACGACGCCACGAGCTGCCCCGAGGAGTACAATGAGCATGAATATACCCCATGCCACCGCAATCCCGGTCAAAGCCGTGCGCAACTTATTATTCTTTATTGTCTGGGATATCTCCCGTATCAGATCAAACATAACTTGTTTAATTCATAATGCATAATGCATAATGCATAATTAAGTTATACATTATTTTCGATGCGACCGTCGACTATGCGGATGATGCGGTCTGTGGCGGCTCCTACGGTTGGGTCGTGAGTGACGATGACGATGGTCATCCCGGTATCCTTGTTAAGGTCGCGGAATACTTCCATCACTTCCTTAGATGTCTTTGAGTCGAGTGCACCGGTAGGTTCGTCGGCAAGAATCAGAGATGGCTTTGTGACAAGAGCTCGTGCTATGGCTACACGCTGTTTCTGTCCGCCGGAGAGTTCTCCGGGAAGATGGTGCGCTCGGTCGGCGAGTCCCATTCGCTCAAGCTGCTCCATAGCCAAGGCATTGCGTTTCTTGCGACCCACACCTTGATAAAATAGAGGAAGAGCTACGTTTTCCAATGCATTCTTATAATTAATAAGATTAAACGATTGGAATACAAAACCTATCATACGGTTTCTAAGCTCTGCGGCCCGATTCTCTGATAGATCCTTAATTAGGACTCCGTCAAGATGATAAGATCCTGAGTCATAATTATCAAGGATTCCAAGGATATTCAGAAGAGTAGACTTCCCCGATCCGGAAGCACCCATGATTGACACAAGCTCCCCCTTCCGTATATCAAGAGTGATATCCTTCAATACATGGAGCGGTACGACCCCCGGATATGTCTTATTCACATCCCGAAGCGATATCACGTTTTCTTTATTCAATGCATAATCCATAATTCACTTTCCTCAATGCATAATTCATAATGCATAATTCATAATTAAATTGTTCTGGTTGTTATATACTATGTATGTTAGACGCAAAATAGCACTAAAATGTAACATCTTTTCCAAAGATTTTACAAATACGCTTCAACTCTAAATGCAAGGTGTTTTATTACAACTGCATTTCTAATTGAATGTCAGCATAATTCAATTATGCATTATGCATTATGAATTATGCATTGACCTTTATTAGTGTAATAGCGTACTAATACACTGCAAAGGTAATACAATTTTTTGAACTGACAAAATAAATTTTAAATTTTTTTCATTCGCAAACGAAAATATAGGCATAGAGTGCTATGGCGGGCTAAAACAGAATCTCAGGAGACTTAACCTCTTAACCCCATAACCTTCTAACCCTTTAGTTGAGTGAAGCGAAACTAAAATTATAAAAAAATATGTGGATAATTTTTGCACTCATATCGGCAGTAGGACTGGGATTTTATGATGTAATGAAAAAAATCTCATTGAAAGACAATAATGTACCGATTGTGCTATGGTTTAATACGCTATTTGGGACATTGCTGATGAGTCCGGTATTGGTAGAGTGTGTCATGCACGGCGAAATGGGACCGGGCGAGGGTCTCACCGGACACCTCCTTATAGCGACTAAGTCAGTGATAGTCCTATCCTCATGGATATTGGGATATTTTGCCATAAAGCATCTCCCCTTGACAATCCAGGGTCCTATCAATGCCTCTCGACCCGTGATGGTGCTCGTTGGTGCCCTGCTAATATTCGGCGAGCAGTTGAATTTCATACAATGGTGTGGAATCCTGTTAGGATTCGCCTCCTTGTTTATGATAAGCCGCGTCGGATCGAAAGAAGGAATCTCCTTCAAACACAGCAAATGGCTATGGATGTCAGTAGGCGCCACTGCATTGGGAGCAGTAAGCGCCTTATACGATAAATATCTCTTGACTCGGTTCGAACCACTGATGGTCCAGAGCTGGTATTCCCTTTATCAGTTGGCCATGATGAGTGTGGCAGTGCTAATCTTGCGAAAGCTCCATACCCAAAGTTCAACTCCTTTCCATTGGAAATGGGCGATCATAGGAATCTCAGTCTTCTTGACCGGAGCAGACTTAGCCTATTTCTACTCCCTCTCAGAAGCCGGATCCATGATATCCATAGTCTCCATGATAAGGAGAGGAAGTGTCCTTATCCCCTTCTTCTACGGAGTCCTTGTCCTCCACGAAAAGAACATCAAGACCAAGCTCGTCGACCTCGGCATCCTTCTTGTCAGCCTCGCTCTCCTCGTCATAGGCTCCTAAACGCCTTAGCACAGCACGCCAAATAAATTGCACTTCCCAGCCTCCCCCCAATTAGAATATATTGAAGGGAGGCTTCCCTGCCTCCCTTCCATAAAGCCCACTCTGTGTGGCTTTTGTTTTAAAAACCATCCAAATCTCTTATTAAGAGATAATTAAACTGGATGCAAAGTTAATAAAAGTTTGAGAAGAATGCAAATTTTTGAATCTTTTTTTCAAAAATAAATTTAAAAATTTAATTCGTTCGCAAAATATCACATTTCGATGATTTTAGTTGGCTGATGTCTGATGCCCCAAAACTATAAAAAGTGTCATTTACGACTGGATTTTTGGAGATCCAAAATCATCGTTTTTATAGCCAAGTAACTGATATCCAACATACTATTTTAATTATCTCTTAATAAGAGAGCATTAAACCCCCAATGTAATGTAGGTTCCCAGACCGCTCCGGCGGCTACGGAACAAGCTAATGTTCAATTATTTAAAGA
>CAZWJO010000007.1:48986-51605 GCA_964634905.1 uncultured Sangeribacter sp. | reverse complement strand
AAGAATCTTCGAGGCACCAATGGATACATGTATCTCGACAGCATTGTGCTTTCGCCTACAAAACCACCCATGGCTCGCATTGCCATCGAAGTGAAGAATGCGTCAGGAGAGCCACGCCGACATATACGGACATTCAGCGTAGGAGACTCACTTTATGCTGAATCTAATGAACTGGAACAATATAGAGGTTTTGACATCACGGAGATTTTCCCTGGTTCCGCTATAAATCCAGTGCCATACGTTACCTTTGTCAATGGCAAGACGATACGCAAGGGAGAAGTAGTAGGAGACACAAACCTACTTCACATGCAAAGAGTGCAGATACGCGAAACCATAAAGTCTCATTTCGAGAAAGAGCGCCAGCTATATAAACTCGGAATAAAGTGCCTGTCGCTCTTTTTCATAGATGAAGTGGCAAAGTACAGAAGTTATGACTCAGATGGGAATCCGATAAAGGGTATATTCCAGCAGATATTTGAGGAAGAATATGAACGTATCGTAAAAGGTGAGCATACTCTTTTTGATGATGACTATAACAAATATTTGAACAAATTCTCCGCTGAACAGACTCATCGTGGTTACTTCTCAATCGACAAGAAGGGGAAGATGGTAGATACAAAACTGAAGAAAGGCAGCGATGTTTCGGAAGATGCATCCGACTATGACCTTATACTCCGGGACAAGGAAAGGCTTCTCAGCTTTGACGAACCTACCCGCTTCATCTTCTCGCACTCAGCACTTCGCGAAGGTTGGGACAATCCGAATGTGTTCCAAATTTGCACACTAAGGCACAGTAATTCAGCGACTGGAAAGCGACAGGAAGTGGGTCGAGGACTCCGTATATGTGTTGACCGAAATGGAGTAAGACAAGACAAAGAACTATTAGGAGAAGAAGTACATAATATCAATGTGCTTACCGTCATCGCAAATGAGAGTTATGCAGACTTCACAAACGCGCTGCAACGAGAGACCAAAGATGCTCTCAGAGAAAGAGCATTGAAGGCTACAACGGGTTATTTTGAAGGAAAGACAATTACCGTTGGAGGTCTACCGCATACCATCACGAAGATGGAGGCAAACAGAATCATGGCATATCTTGATGATAATGACTATATCGACTCCAATGGGACACTGACATCCAAATATCATATAGATGTGGCGGCTGAGTCTTTGGCTCCATACGGCGAGAAACTTGAACCAATGAAGGAAGGGATTGCCCTGCTCATTAACTCGATTTATGACCCATCGCTGCTTGAAGGGATGACGGAAGATGGCAGGAAGACGACCTTGCCGGAACCGAGACTGAATTCAAACTTCTATAAGAAAGAATTTCAGGAACTCTGGAATGCCATCAACCATCAATATGTCTATACAGTAAGCTATGACACTGATGAACTCATTGAAAACTCCATACTTCATTTGAATACGGATGAATTGACAGTTAAGACATTGCGGTATATCAAGATAGAAGGAAAACAGGATGAGACGGATGTCACACAGTTTGGCAATACAAAGTCAACATCTAACGAGCTTCGGGAGGTGAGCACTTCTACTGTAAAGTATGACCTTATAGGTCAAGTTGCGAAGGGAGCAAACATTACAAGAAGAACTGCTGCCAAGATATTGCAGGGACTGTATCCCGGAAGACTTGCATTGTTCCGTAATAATCCGGAGGAATTCATACGGAAGGTGGTGCAAATAATCCGGGAACAGAAAGCCACTATGATAGTGGATCATATCCATTATCATCAGACGGAAGGAAAATATGACTCAGATATCTTCACCGCATCAAGCAGAGCCGATTTTAACAAGGCTTATCAGGCAACGAAGCACGTGACGGATTATGTTGTGACTGATAGTTTAGGAGAAAGGAAGTTTGCGCATGACCTTGATGAGGCGAATGAGGTGGTGGTATATGCAAAGTTGCCACGATCTTTCAAGATTCCAACACCCGTCGGTAATTACGCTCCCGACTGGGCGATAGCTATGCAGAAAGGGGAAGTGAAGCACATATTCTTTATAGCAGAGACCAAAGGGTCGATGCAGTCATTGCAATTGAATGCCATAGAAAATGCCAAGATAGATTGTTGTACACAGCTATTCAATGAGATTTCCACCGATAAGGTCAGATATCACAAAGTGACTTGCTATCAGGATTTGATGGATGCACTTTGCTGATATTTTGAAGCACTGATGGGAAGAATGTGAGAACAATTATGAAAGAATGGTTTATTTGATTAAAAATATACATAAGATGGACAAGACTTCAAAAGTTTGATATCTGGGGAATGCCTTTCTTCACTCATCGCTACGAAAGGATATTCGACAAGGCTTTGGAGGAGAATTTTGGTATCTAATAAATTGACTTTAGTCAGTTAAGTTTCATTCGATTTCACCACTGTGAAAAAATAAACAACAGATACATCTATAGCAACCATTTATATCTGTTCTAAAAGAGACGTTGATAATTTGTCAGAAACTTGAAAAAGAAAAATTCTTATGAAGACATTTATTGTGAATTCGTTGAAGGAGGCGGTTGGGATTGGAAAGAAGTTGGATTCGATTTCTCAGCTTCAGAATAAGGAATGGAGTGTGCTGACGGATGAGGATGGAGTGAAA
>CAZWJO010000007.1:27628-48886 GCA_964634905.1 uncultured Sangeribacter sp. | reverse complement strand
ATTGCAGTATGCGATGAGAATTTACTCGTTCTGAATTTGGATGGGACTCAAGAATTTTGCTTTCTGGTAAATACGACTTCCAGTGAAAGTAAGTTACTTTCTTATGAAGATGTTCAGTGGTATTTGATTCGGAAGAAAGATATTGATATTTTGAATGATAAGCAGAAGCGGGAGTATGAGGAAGAGAAGAGGAAAAAGGAAGAGTTGCGGAAGATTGAGATGGATAAGGCTCAGAAGGAAGACAAACAAGAAAAAAAAATAGTTTTATTTATAGTTTTGGTAGCTATTTTAGTCTTTATGCTTTTGATTTGGACTGGTAATATGAAATGAAAGAATGAGGAGATTTGATAATGTCTTGATTTATCCTCTCTACATTCTCACCACAATTTTATACTGTTGGGAAGGGCGATATCCTCAAATGCCTCTCCTAGGATCCTGTGCTAATGTTTAGGATACCTCAGACTTCAGCCTGGGAATTAGACTTGATAATCAGGTCTCTGACATTATTTATGCGAGGCTTCGGCTGGTAATGATAATGTTATTGACAACTTCGAGCAAATCTTCAAGAATTATTCGTCGGATACGATTAGAAAAATTATATAATGGAAGATAATGGGACAATAATGAGTACAAAATTCAAAAAGATGGAAGCAAAAGAATTTGGAGATTAGTAAGATTTCTATTCTTTTTGCCAAAATTTTGAAAAGAAATAATTATTGTAAGTATGGAAGCAAGAACATTAACCCCTGTACAAAAAGATCTTCTGAAATTATTTGCAATTGATCATAGCGATAGTTTTGCTATAGAAATTAAGAGTGTATTGAATCGTTATCTACTTAAGAAAATTGATGAAGAATCTAATCGATTATGGGATGAAGGTATTCTTGCTAAGAAACGTCTGGATGAGTTAAGATTTGAGGATCTACACAAAATATACTAATCTATGGATAGCCTTTTTCTCGATTCTAATTCCTTGATTCAGTTGCGGAGCTATCAGTTGATGAACTAAAAAGATTGTAGTTCGGCCAAATGGAACTACGAGCAGAAATGCAGGATGCAAATTTATTTGGTTCTTACCTAATTTAGTTGAAATTACGATATCCCCCCAATCCGACCACCGGTGAGGCCTCGCTCACTGTCAAAAATCAAAGTCTTCTTCCCTTTTTTGTATCGGATTGAGAAGTAATTTTTTCCCAAACGCGGATTGCTTTCGCTGTAACGGCTTCGCCGTCAGGCGGATAGGTTGCAGATTTTGCCTGCGGCGCCAAATTTTCATATCCATAGCAGTTTCGTGCCGCTCTCTTGGATGCTGAGCGTGGCTTCGCCGCTAAGCTGATGTGATGCGGATGCGAAGCCTAGTCAAATTCCGATTTTATGACTGACATATTTGACTCTCAGACGGTATCATCATTATAAAAAGATTCTCCCCCATAAACTAAATGATTGAGATGGCATCCGCGACCCATCTGGCCAGCGGCGAAGCCACGCTCAGCGACTAAAATACCATCCCACAGCAACACATTCGCATCACGTATTTCTAATCACGCAAAACGCAACTTCCCGCCGAAGGCGAAAAATCCGCAAAAAATCCGCCTGACGGCGAAGCCGCCACAGCGACCCAAAATCTGCGTTTGGGCAAAAACTCCTTTAAAATCCCAAATAGCGTCTGAGCAAAAACTCCTTTAAAATCCAAAATCAAAACCCTCATTTCTTATCCAAAACTCGAGACAGGTCGAATTTCAACTAAATTAGGTAAGAGCCACATATTTTATCATCAGGGGTCAGGCTTCACCGTAACAAGGGGTTAAACAGCAATGTCTTTTCATAAGTTTGCTAACATGAATCTGCAGTACTTTGTCATGAGGGATGCTTCGGCTGCTAATGATAATGTGTTTGATAACTTTGGGCAAATCTTCAAGCACTATTCACCCGAAACTATTAGAAAAATTTTATAAAAATAATTGCCTAAAACACCAGTTATTCCTGTAAAAGCGTTATATATATAACATAAATCTATTTCACATGTCAGAGCAAGAATTTAAATCATATAGATTGGTTTCGTTGTCTGAGCCTTCAGACGAAATGCTTGCTATGCTTATGGACAAAGCAGCCAAGGAAGTTCGGAAGAATAATATAAGGACTAAAAAGGCTTTCTTTGATAATTTAAGACGAGCCGCATCCTCTCGCAAAGAAGCACGAAAAATCAATAATTAATTTTGAACTCATTCGGATATGCGTAAAGAAGGACATAATCCAGTGCTTATAGTTATAGCCGGTCCAAACGGATCGGGGAAGACTACTAAAATCGCTGAAATTCCCAAAAATTTCCATCAGGAGTGTTAAAATGGGCATTTTTACCCCATTTTAACACTCCTGATGACCTAAAAAATTCCATCTCGAGTGATTTCGGTGCTTCAGATGATAGTCAGATGCAGTCGACTATTACTGTCTAATCCGTTTAGATTATTTGCATAAGAGGGACAATAGCCACATGCGCTGCTCACGCTGATATTGGAGCTCGAGGAGGTCAAGATGGGCTTCGCTAAACCATGAGCGCTCCTGAAGATAATCGGTCAATGAAAGCTCTCCTCCTCGATATGCCTTCAACAGAAGAGTATTGTAATCAGTAGAAGCAAACACTTCCATCGGTACCTTCAACGCTTGGTCAATAAGCTGCACTTCCTCATATAGGGCTGTGATTTCCGACTCAACTCTATCGCTTGTAACAGTGACTTGATACTCTGCAACTGCCTTTGCAGCTTGAGCAGCCTTCACTTTTCCTCTGTTGGCAAACAATGGAATAGATACTCCAAGAGTAGCTCCATTGAAGTGCATCGCATCTTCAAAGTCATGATGGTATCCAATTGAAATATTTGGAAGACCTTCCGCTTTCGCTACGCCAACATTCCTATCAGCCACTTCCAAATCAGAAAGAGCTTTCTTCAACTCTGGATTAGTTCTTGCTTCATCAAGATATTCTTCAAGAGAATGAGTCGGAGTCATCACCCATTCCCTATCTATGCTTTTCAACAAAGCTGCACAATCGTAACCACCATTGAGGGTCTTCAGATTTCCTTCACTCCCATTTTTCTCAGCTTCAAGATTAGCTATAAGGGTATTGACGCGTCCCTGCTCCAATGTAATCTTTGATAGATTCAAGCGTGACATTTGTCCTCCTTTCGTAGCTTTTACAGCAGCAGTATATAAGGAATCAGTAGCAGACTGAATGTGACGCATCATATCAATGCGTCGCTCTGCATATAGATATGTACCTATTTCTTTTAGTATCTCAATATATTTGTTGTATACTCCGGCATCTGCCTCAGCAGCATTTGCATCCCGCATGGCTTTTCCCAACTCACGTCGAGATTTGTATACGCCAGGCCACTCCATCTCATAACCAATCGCAACATTCCAACGATTATCCACTCCCTCCGGCATTACCATATAATCGCCTTCCAAACTCGGATCCGGAGCGTTTGCAATGGTCATAGTCTCAAGATCTTTTGCATTCTGCTCTACAGCTATCTGAAGACGATCGCCATTTCTACTTAAAATAGAGTTAGCTGCTTCTTGAGGAGTAATAGCACTTGCCCCTGCACTTGACAAGAGTGCTGGCACAATAGCTAAATAATATTTTTTATTCATTTTAGTCAAATATAGTTTTTTGTGGCTTACGCAACATTGGTTTCTGCTTCTCTTTGCTGTTGTATTTTCTTGTAAAACACAGGCACAATGAAAATGTTCAATAACGTGCTGCTTATCAATCCGCCAAGTATGACGATTGCTAATGGTGACTGAATCTCATTACCGGGTTCACCACCTCTGACAGCAATAGGCACAAGAGCTAAGGCAGACGTTAGGGCAGTCATGATTATTGGAAGAAGACGATCAGCCGAACCTTTCTTGATAGTCTCCTCTATTCCAAATCCTTCCTCACGCAAGCTATTGTAGCGAGAAATCAGAAGCATGCCGTTACGCGTAGATATACCCATTAAAGAAATAAAACCTATGATAGCCGGAATATTTACTTCTCCAGTTGTGAATCGAAGAATAAGCACTCCTCCGATAAGAGCGAGGGGCATGTTGACAAGGATGGTCATTGATTCAGCTACACTCTTGAACTCTCCATAAATAAGGAAGAAGATCACGATCAATGCAAGGATTGAAGTCAAAGCCAGCATCCTTGAAGCGGCTTCTTCATTTTCAAATTGCCCACCGTAAGTCACAAAGTAACCTTCCGGCATATCCACCTGCTCGGCCACATTTTTTTTAATTTCATCAACCGCACTTTTAAGATCTCGACCATCAACATTGGCAGAAACTGTCAAAAGTCGGCTGACATTTTCTCTATTGATTGTATTAGGTCCACTCCCCACTTTCACATCTGCTACGTATGAGAGTGGAATCATTCCTACGTTGCTGTCTATCATTAAGTCTTCTATACGCTCCTTAGTATCTCGTTTGGAATCTTCGACCTTCACTGTGAGATCGTATGGACGATTACCTACGAATACTTGACTTACAACATCTCCACCTATAGCCATCTGCACATATCGGCTAAATTCAGGAATTGTAATTCCATACTTTGCAAGCATCTCACGACGCGGAATGATATCGAGTTGCAGACGTGATATCTGCTGCTCTACATTGACATCTACTACTCCAGGAATCTCCTTCATTTCAGCACCAATCTGTTGACCAATCGTATAAAGACGATCAAGGTCATCCCCAAAAATCTTGACTGCTATCTGTGCTTGAGCACCGCTCAACATTGCATCAATTCGGTGAGAAATTGGTTGACCTATCTCTACATTCACTCCCGGGAGTTCAGAGAGTTTTTCGCGAAGTTCCCTTACCACTTCACTTTTCTTTCTTCCTTTGTCAAGCACGTATGGAACTTCCATTTCAGAAGTATTGACACCCAAGGCATGTTCATCAAGTTCGGCACGCCCCGTTTTTCTGGCTACATTCCTCACTTCTGGAACAGACAGAATGATACGCTCAGCAGCTATGCCCATACTGTCGCTCTGCTCCAATGATATACCCGGCATTGCGCTGACATTAATAGTGAAGCTACCCTCATTGAATCCCGGGAGAAAGCTTCTGCCAAGTGTGAAGAAAACCGCAACAGCTGCTACAAACAACACACATACACCAATCAACCATGGACGAGGACGCATGAGAACCCTGTCAAGAAATTTTGAATAATGTTCGCGAAGCCAACGGGCTGTCTTAGGATCTGTGTTTAATTCACTCTCTTCTTTTTCCGAATCTCCGGCAAGAAGATAACTACACAATACAGGTGTGAGCGTCAGTGCCACTATTGTGGAAGCCGCCAATGCTACTATAAACGCAATACCAAGTGGTTTGAGCAATCTTCCCTCAATTCCACTTAAGAAGAATAATGGAATGAACGATGCAATTATAATAAGCGTGGAATTGAGAATAGGTTTACGCACTTCCTTCGATGCTTCAAAGACAACCTTGATGATCGACTGACGTTTATCTGCTGTTTTAGCACGGTTTTCACGTATACGCTTATAGACATTTTCCACATCTACAATGGCATCGTCGACGAGTGAACCTATAGCAATCGCAATTCCTCCAAGTGTCATCGTATTGATAGAGAAACCCATATAATAAAGGGCGATGACAGTTATGAGTATAGATAGTGGAATAGCTATCACTGAAATGACCGTGGTCCGCAAATTCATCAAGAAGAAGAACAAGACTATGATGACGAATAACGCCCCTTCAAGGAGTGACTGCTGAAGATTGCTGACAGATGTCTGAATGAATTCACTCTGATTGAATATCTCAGTATCAATTTCAATTCCTGATGGGATAGAATGTCTAAGATTAGCCAATTCCTTGTTTATTTCTTCCGTAAGCTCTATTGATCCGACAGCCGGTTGCTTCGTGACAGTTATAAGCACAGCTGGTTTTGTCCGTAAAGTGGCAGTGCCTATTTTGGGAGTCTTCGGACCGATCTTGACCTCGGCAATGTCTGAAAGCTTAAATGCTTGTCCAGACTCTGTCTTTATCGCTGCATCTGCAATCTCAGCTGCTTCAGAAGTCGCAACTACCCCTTTAATGAGATATTCATTCCCAAATTCGTAAGTGACTCCACCAGAAACATTCACATTCATATTTTCTGTTGCCTCAACTACATCGGAGAGCGATACACCGTAATGACGCATCTTTTCGGGACTGAGCAAAATCTGATATTCAAGTTCTTCGCCTCCTATGACAGAAACTTGGCTGACACCGCCAAGAGAAAGAAGACGCGGCCGGATAGTGCGGTCAGCTACACTGCGTAGTTCTCCTTGTGATATTCTGTCTGATGTAAGACCAATGATCATAATCTCACCAAGAATCGATGACTGGGGCCCCATGACAGGATTTCCAACATTGGCAGGAAGACTGCCCTCAATACCTGATAGACGTTCACTGACTGTCTGACGAGCCTTGTATGCATCAGTTTTCCAGTCAAATTCTACCCATACCACGGAAAAACCCGTGGCAGAACTTGAGCGAACCCTTCTCACTCCTGATGCACCGTTCACCGCTGTTTCTATTGGATATGTGACAGATTTTTCAACCTCCTCCGGAGCAAGACCGGAAGCCTCAGTCATGATAGCTACAGTCGGAGCATTGAGATCAGGGAAGATATCTATTTCAGTGCGAACAAGCACCATCAGACCTGCGATGATTGTTGCGCAAGCCGCAAAGAGCACTATGAGTCTGTTGGTCAACGACCAATTTATTATCTTATTAAGCATGCCTCAATCCATTAATGATTATGAGTATGACCTGGAACCGCAGTAGCAGATGTCTCAGCCATTCGGACAGCCTGAGCCCCTTTCACTACAACCTCTTCCCTTGCCTCAAGACCTGATAGCACCTCTACCCTTTTTCCATCAGATGCTCCAAGAGTCACGATATGCTTGATGAAATGGTCGTCTCCATGCGCTGCATATATGCATTTGTTACCGTTTATTTCTACAATAGCCTCTTTGGGGACTGATATCACATCATGACGGTTACCTGATCTAAGATATATTTCAGCGAACGCTCCCGGAGCTACTGCTCCATTATTGCTGAAAGAGAAATAGACCGGTATATAGCCAGCCTCAGATACTGATGAACCGGCATTTGAAATAATTTTGCCATTTAATTCATCCAAATCAAAAATTTGCTCCGAAGAGGAGGGTCGGAAATTAGCAGAGACCACCCCGGAGAGTCGACCGATATATTTCTCAGGGACGTCAGCCCTTAAAGTAAGACTTGTATTTCCACTTATTACAGCTATCCTCTGCCCTATCTCAACATACTCTCCTGATTTTGCGAGAAGCTGTGTGATTACCCCTGACTTGGGAGATATGACACTTGCACTACCCTGCTTTGAAGTCTTCACGGCCGCATCTGCCTCTTCGTAAGCCTTCAATGCATTGTTGTATTCTTCAGTGCTAACAATGCCATCTTCGTGAAGGGGTTTAAGTCGGTCAAGTTCTCTTTTTGCTGCGTTACGCACTGCAATTGCCTGAACTGTCGGATCGCCGCCCTGGACATTGGAAGCTGAAATAGAACCTATGGAACTCCCGGCATTCACCTTGACACCGGTGTTGATATTAGGAGAAAGGGTAAGTATTCCATTTCGCGTAGCCGTAGCCACACCTTCATCGGAAGCCTTAGATTCTATTCTTCCCGACACCAATATGACTTCTGCAAAATCTGAAGGTATGATTTTTTCCGTCTTAACTCCAAATCTCTCCATTGTCTTTTCATTCATTTCAATCAATCCGGAATGATCGTGTCCTTCATGTCCGTGGTCGTGGTCATGATCATCTGCGTCCTCAGCTTCATGATCATGCCCTTCATGATCGTGGTCATGATTATCATGATCATGAATTTCTTCTGACTCATGATGATTCTGTGATCGATTACACCCAATATTAGCATTGTAGCATATCAAGGATGTGCAAATCAGAATAGATAATTTAATGTATTTTTTGTTCATATCAACTGTGCTTCAGAATTACATTGCAAAATTACTAAAAATTAAGTGAAACTTAGTTGCAAATATATAAAAAATCGACCTCGATTGATTTCGAGGCCGATCTTATGATACTTGTTTGATTTGATCAATATCAGAATGGGAAGTTTATGCCCATGTGGAAATCGCAGTTTGAAGACAATGGAATATGGTTCTTATCCATCTTTATAGCTGCATAGTCCATACCTACGAGGAAGTTGAAATATTTGTTGCCAAGACTTAGCAGGAATCCATAATTAGCTCCGTAAGTTCCGGCGGAAGCACTGAGAGAAGCTGCGATTCCTTTGATAGGCTCGACATTAGCTGAAAGGCGGAACTCAGTGGATGGGAATATCGAGCTGAAATTAGTCGTGTTCATCAAGCCAAAGTGAAGCTTATTGTATAGAGGGAACTTATAATCGACACCTGCCCGCATTTTGCCTTGTACTGCTATTGAAGAAGAAACTGTTCCGTTGTCTTGAAGCTCATACAAAGGAGAAAGGTCATCTACAAGGGCATCCCAGCTATCTCCATGGTCGCCTACTCCTATGACATGATTTGCAGTCTCAAAACTTCTGACTCCATTAGTAGAAGCCTCCTGCACCTTACTGAAATTGAGCACTCCGAGATCAGTAAATGCGAGTGAGAAAACAAAGTCGCTCCATTTATAAGTAGCACCAAGATCAATTGCAAAACCAAAACCATTAACACCAAACTTCGCATCGTCAGTGTCAACGCCACTGACATAGTGATGGTGAGTGCGATCATTTTCTTTCATTTCGTATCTCACTCCATCCATGCCAATTCGAAGGTTGGCGTTAGCACGAGCTTTCCAGTTGTTTTCTCCCAATTCAAGTTGAAGCTCATCAAAGTTAGCTTCTGCAAAAGCTACCGGAAGCAAAAACTTAAGGCTGACACCGGCACGGAGTCCCGGGACCCATTTAATGTCGCGCGAATGGTTGAGGGCTATTTCAGCGTATGCAGCTGCCTTAGCGTGAAGATCCTTGACGTCGTAGGTCTTGTTTCCTATGCCTTCTTTCAAGAGAGAAAATATACTTTTTGGAAGCGAAGCAGTGACATTTTCTCTGACATTGATGGCAATGTTGTTGTAGCCACCGAATGCCTTGAAACCACCTTGAAGTATATTGACGTTGAGATTTTGTGAAAGATGATTGGTATCATGCAAATTTCCAAGTACTTCTTGAGCAGAGATATTTGGATTGGTGAATAGCACAGTCTTTCCTTGATAAGGATATACAATATCAGTTGCACTAATATTGCCGTTGACAGCTACATTTAGATTTCCGAGGCCGGGGAAACCGACATAATTGTGGCGATTGCCCATTGCTGGGTTCATCTCCCATCTCATATTGTAGTTCTCCATGAAGTAGCCTGTCGAGGACTCCTGGGCCGCCACAGTCATAGCAGACACAGCGACAAGGGAAATTGCTAATAATTTTTTATTTATGATATTCATTTCTGTTAGCTGCTAAGATAGTTTAAAAATCAGTTTCGTAATATCCGTCTACTGTAACTCGAATAGCATCAAGTTTAATGAATAGATCCGGACCAAGAGCCTCCGTATTATTTATATCATCTTGAGACACGTATGCCCTGAATTTAATACCATCAAATCCATGGATTGTACCGTTGACAGATTCTATTGTCAGTTCAACTGGAGCATTCGTACATTTCGGGTCAACAGAGAAAAGTGCACTCTCCTCTTTGACGGGAATGACATTGCCTTGCCTATCGACCGGATACAGGCGCAACTGAACTCCTACCGGAAGATTTGTAGTACAATTAGCCTTTAGATGTATTTTGTTGATATTCACTTTATCAAGGTCATCGCTTCCCCAGTCTCCCTCTGTGGTTTCATATATTACTTTTGAACCCTCTCCAAAACCAAGCGGAGCTTCAAATCCGTATATTCCGTCGGCAGAACCAACGTAGCCAAGAGGGAAGTCAGTGACATCACCAGCGAAGTTCAAATCCTTAATATTTACCTTAATGCTTGAAGGAAGACCATCAGGATTGGAAGGGGAAGCAGAAAGAACATCTCGAAGACCATCGAAAGAAATAGGAGTAAATCCATCTTTGGGAGTACAGAAAGCAAGATTGGAATGATCGCCTTCCAGAATAAATTCAGAGCTTTCGCGGTCTATATTTGTTCCATTATTGAAAGAGGAAGTCAATTGAATCTTACCTTTTCCTTTAAGTCCATATTTTGCGACAGGGTTATTGATGCTGACAATAATCTGGGGGTTAGCTATAATAATATTAGTCTCAGGGCTATCAAGGAAATCAGGGAGTCCACTCAGTGAAATAGGTTCTATTTGGATGTTTTCCATCTTGTAATCGATATTACCGCTGAAGCTTGCAATGTCAAAAGCAGAAACATAATAATCAGCACGGATATCAATGCTTGTAGGTAGAGTCAAGTTATTGACTGAAATCTTAATCTCACCTGATATGATGCCCACTTTACCTTCAATATCCAAATTGCCGTTTTTAATCTCACCCTTTCCTTCGAGATCAAGACCGGAAGCTTCGAGAGCTATTTGTGCCTTGCCGTTTGCATCAACTTGGATTGGAGCAACCGACAATATGCCGGTTTCCTTATCATATCCTTCCTTTTTAGTGATAAGACCCCACGGCAGCTGAATCTCCAAATTCTGGAATTCAATCCCATTGTTTCCTCCAGCCAAACTTTGGGGAATAGAGAGAGTCACTTCAATCTTTATTGGGTTTGCAGACTTCACATCATTAAGCTCTTTCAGAGCATTATCAATGTCTTTCATATTGAAGTCATAGTTCTGCAAAGGAACTTCCGGGAAAGGAATGGGCGGAATTGCAACTCCGGAGAAATCCATTCCGCTTGGAATATTCACATTAAATTCTGAAGGATGCAAAACCGGACTATTGACATGAATACCGTTGAGGTTGAATTCAGTTGGATCTATGATGCCTTCCTTTACAATAGCATAGCATTCCTTTCCACCTTCCATAGGAATCTTCTCAATATTCTCATTGTCATCAAGATTGATGACATTTTCAAGTTTTATTTCCGAAAGATTGATAGGAACGGTCAGATTGTCGACAGTGAAACGAGAAGTCTTGTCAATGTCTGTGAGGTCGTATTTGTCGTCTACACATCCCGTAAGCATGGAAAATGCGGTAATCGACATAAGACCTTTTACCAGTGTCTGTCTTTTCATTTGATTGTTATTATTGTTGTTTATCTATTTTGTAAGCAATTTCAAAAATGTCCGCAAAATTACAAAAAAAATAGCATAACTTGAAAAATATTTGATTAAAAAACACAAAAAAGGATGATCTTTTAATTAAGTTCATCCTTTCTTTACCTATCCATTCAATTTTAACAAGTTCTTTATCATTGATGTGTAAATCCTTAGCGCAGACACTGCGCTGTTTCTCTGCGTTCTCCGAGGTACGCATAGCTTATCAACCACTTACCTCGGAGATGCAATCCTTAATTTGTTAAACCCAGACTTCAGTCTGTGGACTGCCACGCAAAGCTACGCAAAACGTAAAAATCTTTGCGCCTCTGCGGCCTCTGCGTGAGATTATAGAGCTTGCGAAAGTTGAGTATTTACTATTTTTTGAGGGATTCCTGCCATCTCCAGGCATTTGCGAGTGTCTCTCCAACGGGAATTTCAGCCTTCCAGCCAAGCACATTGTTGGCTTTGTCAGGAATTGCCCAAATTTTCTCGATGTCGCCTTCGCGCCTTCCACCTATCTTATGAGGAACCGGCACTCCGGTAGCCTTCTCGAATTCATTGATAAGCTCAAGTACTGAGACTCCACGACCGGTACCAAGATTGAAAATCTCAATACTGTCTGTATCTTGACCATCAAGCATCCTGCGCATAGCCACAACGTGAGCCTTTGCAAGGTCGACTACATCTATATAGTCGCGTATGCAGCTTCCATCAGGAGTATTATAGTCGTCACCGAAAACTGTGAGCTCCTTCCGAATTCCAGCTGCAGCCTGAGTGAGATAGGGCACAAGATTCTGTGGCACTCCAAGAGGAAGCTCTCCAATCTTTGCACTTGGATGCGCCCCGATAGGATTGAAATATCGGAGTATAATACTCTTTATCGGAGCTCCGCTATGGATATAATCAGTTATAATCTCTTCAGAAATCTGCTTAGTGTTACCGTAGGGAGATGTTGCCGGCTTGATAGGAGCAGACTCATCGATTGGATTCACATCAGGCTCTCCATATACTGTGCAGCTGCTTGAGAATACAATTCCTTTCACTCCATACTGTGGCATACACTCAAGTAGGTTGATAAGAGTATTGAGGTTGTTCCTATAATATAGGAGTGGTTTTTGAACACTTTCTCCAACGGCTTTTGAAGCTGCAAAATTGATAATCCCCTTGATGCCTGGATTCTGCTCAAAAAGTTTTTTGAGAGTATCGAGATCTGTGCAGTCGCCTTCTACGAAGACCGGAGCAATCCCGGTGATAGCTTCGATTCCTTTCAAGACATCTTTATTGGAGTTTGAAAGATTGTCTATAATGACGACTTCATATCCGGCTTGCTGTAGTTCAACTACGGTGTGGCTTCCTATATATCCGGTGCCACCTGTTACTAATATTTTAGTAGCCATCTATTCTTAAGTACTAATGCATAATTCATAATGCTTAATTGTTTGTCGCTGCCATACAATTGAAAATGCAATTATGAAAGTATGCAAGAAAATGATTTATTACTTAATTATTTAAAGAGTGGAGATGGATATACTCCGGCATCAACAAGAGCCTTGAACTGGTCTACTGTAGCCTGACGGTCGGCTGCAAAAGTAACACCAAACCATTTTGAAGGAGTTTGAACCACCTTGAGAGTAGCCTCACCATTCTGGATAAGATCATTGACAACCGTAGGGATATAGAACTCTGATTTCAATTCATTGCCATGCTCTTGTAGGAACTTAACGAATGCCTTCTCGCTATAGCCGAAATAATCAGGAGTGAAGCCCCACATATTCATGCTTACGCTGCTTCCGGCAGGGAAAGGTTTCTCAACTTCGTCTTCAATTTGAATCAGACCTTCACCCTTACGCTGAATGCCATGACATTCTTTCACTCCTGTCAAGTATCCTTCTTCATTCACCTCGCAAAGTCCGCGGCTGACACCTCCATTTTCACTGAGAGTGTTTTCAATACGGAAGCCGATCATGCAGTATTCTCCAGTCTTGCCTTCGAGATCTTTAAGAGTTTCTGCAGCAAGTTGGAAACTTTCAGGTCCGTAATAGTCATCAGCATTGATCACAACGAACGGCTCTTTGATGACATCCTTAGCCATAAGGACTGCATGGTTGGTGCCCCAAGGTTTCTGGCGCCCTTCCGGAACAGAAAATCCTTCCGGAAGATCATGGATATCTTGGAAAACGACCTCTACAGGGACGTGACCTTCATACTTAGAGATGACTTTGTCTCTAAAATCCTGTTCGAAATCGTGACGGATGACGAAAACGATCTTGCCGAATCCGGCTCGTAGTGCATCATAGACACTATAGTCCATGATAGTCTCACCTGAAGGGCCAAGTGAGTCGAGCTGCTTGAGACCTCCGTAACGGCTTCCCATTCCAGCAGCAAGGATAAACAAGGTTGGTTTCATTTTGATATTAATTATTAAGGAATTTATTGAAAGTATCAGGTTATATTTAGGTCCTTTTTTGTTATTTTCTTAATTGCATCATAATCTTAAGCATAAAGTCGAACATAACAAGACGAGCATTGGCATTTCTCAGAATGTCATCGTGAGACCTCTCTATTTCCGACATCAACCGCTCAACATTTTTATGATTGATAAAAGGAGAAAAACGGACACTGAACTCCTGCTCCCCTTTTGTCATGGCATTCAGGTCGGGCGCTTTTAGATTATAAATAAAATTCTCTCGTGTCAGACGTGCACAGTAGGCAAGAAACCTTGCATTCTTTTCTCTACCCATGGCTGCAATTGCATCGCTGAGCATTCGCAGTCCTGATGCATTTCTTGCGTATGCAAGACGCATCATCTGCATATATAGTCCGGAAAATTCCTTTATTTCTCCTCCTTCTCCAGCCATGTCGAATGCCTTTATCATATTCCCTTCCGAGAGTGCTGCCACTTCACTTGCTTCCGGGTACGGAATCCCTTCAGATGTGAGAATGTTGCACACTTCTTCTTCTTTGAGAGGCTTAAGATTAAATCTCTGAGTCCTTGAGAAGATAGTAGGGAGCAACTTGTCCGGCTCATTGCTGACGAGAAGGAAGATGGTGTCGGGAAAGGGTTCTTCGAGGAGCTTGAGCAATGCATTGGCACACTGAGGCTGCATCTTTTCCGGCATCCAAATGACATACGTCTTATAGCGATATGCAAAACTTGAGAGAGCAGCCGTTCTTGAAATTTCTGCCGCATCACTGCGATATATCACAGGGACTGTATTTCCGGCATCAATCGCCCTGGCCCATTCCTCTTTCGACATATAAGAATGTTTGTCGATAAAATCATACCACTGAGGGAGAAAAGTATCAGTGCTTTTTGAAGCAGCCCCTGTACGTGGAAAGATATAATGCACATCAGGATTGTTATGATGAGCATTCTGAAGACATGCCGGACACTTTCCACAGCTGTCGCCATCCTTTCGATTCAAACAATAAAGATAACTGACAAATGCACGCGCCAAGCGCATCTTGCCGATACCCTCTTGTCCTCCCAATAAAATGGCATGGG
Source organism: uncultured Sangeribacter sp. (assembly GCA_964634905.1). Taxonomy (GTDB): domain Bacteria; phylum Bacteroidota; class Bacteroidia; order Bacteroidales; family Muribaculaceae; genus Lepagella. The sequence goes on along the minus strand of CAZWJO010000007.1, from coordinate 34,101 downwards.
GTATATGATCAGTATCGACGATGTCGCGTAGCGAGTCAATGGTTGATTTATGTCCGGTTATGTCCGAGAATTTCATTATATTTTCCACAACGGCGACTACTCGGTCGCCATATTGCTTGCAAATTTACAAAAAAAATAAGGCAGAACCAAATTTTTTTATTAAGTTTGCAGAAAAATTATTTATTCAACTTTTGCGGGCTCAAGTTGAAGGTTAAAAGGTTAATGGGTTAAAGGGTTATCACTTAACATAAAATTCTGATAATTTTATATCTTCCGATTGGCAAATTTAACCTCTTAACCCCTTAACTTTTAACCTTTAAGTTAAGCTTGCGAAACTTAAATTATTTGTCTCAATGGCAATTTCATTTCTTGAATCGATTGTTAAAGCTTATTCAGATAGCGGAAGGGATCTTTCTGACTATTTGTTCGTATTTCCAAGCCGACGCGCATGTACTTTTTTCCTTAAAAATCTGACAACTGCACTTGATGGTAAAATTTCAATGCTTCCGGAAGTCACTACAATGTCAGAATTTGTGGAGAAAACTTCCGGTCGGGTGGTGGCAGGCAGAATTGAGTTGCTTTTTATAATGTATGGAGCTTACGTTGCTCTTCAGAAAGAGTTAGGGATATCTTCACTTCAAGATTTCGACCGATTCAGACGGTGGGGAGAAACAGCTCTTTCAGACTTCAATGAAGTGGACATGCAGGATGCAAATCCAGATGAAATATTCAAGAATGTAAAGGATCTAAGAGAAATCAGTTCCAATTTCCTGACCGAAGAGCAACTGAAGGTGATGGAGGAATATTTCGGCCAAGTTTACGATCCTTCAGAGACAGTCAAAGGTTTTTGGAAAGATTTTAACGAAAACAAAGATGATGAGCTTCATAAAAAATTCCTTCCAATATGGCAGACTATGGCTCCACTTTATCATGCTTTCCACAAGGAATTGGAAATACGCGGCCTTATTTCTTCAGGTGGTGCTTATCGACTGGCTGCGGAAATTCTTGAGCAAGGAATCCCGGAAAATATCAATGCCGGAAAAATTGTCTTTGTTGGTTTCAATGCTTTGACACGCTCTGAAAGCCGGATATTTGATGCCCTATCATCATATATGACCGACGATGAATCAGAACCTTTTGCAGATTTCTTCTGGGATACAGTCGGACCGGTCATCAACGACAAAAATTCAGCGGCAGGAAGATATGTGCTCCGCAATAAAGATAGATGGCCTTCTCCGGATTGGGCATTGCCTTACATTTCAATGTCGGAAAGAAACGAGATGCCGGAGGAAATGAAGGTAATCGCTGTTCCTTCCAATTCTCTTCAGGCCAAAGTGGCATGCGATGAGATTGAAAAAATGTTCGACAGGATAGGTGATACCGAGTTTGATGATGCAAAAGTAGCCGTAGTCCTACCGGATGAAAGTCTTCTTATTCCAATGCTTTATTCTCTCCCTGAAAGCATATCTGATGTCAATCTTACCATGGGATATCCATTGAAACTCTCTGGCACAGCTACATTCGTTTCCCTGCTGCGCCGTCTTCAAAGCAGCCGAAGAAAATGGGGCAATGCAATCGGGTATTACTACAAGGATCTTGAAGGAGTCCTCTCCCACCCTTTCAGTCAGTCTCTTTTTGGTGGCGAAGTATCGAAAGTGAAAGATTGGATTAAAAAGCATCATCATTCTATAGTCAACATTCACGACATCAGGAATATTTCAAAAGAAATGTCGGAATTGCTTACTCCACTCTCAGAAGATGCAACTCCCGAGGAAGCAGTGAAGTGGCTCGAAACTATTTTGAAAAAGGTTGCCGAAACCATTTCAACTTCCAATTTCAAGATAGTCAAGACAAATGTGGATATAGCCAATTTGGAGGTGTATTGCCTACTTCTCCAGCAACTCCTTGAGACAGTGAAAGAATATGGAATTTCAATGCAATGGCGAACATTCCTCTCTCTCGCCGACCGCCTGATATCGGCAGAAACTGTCACTTTCGAGGGGCAACCGTTGCGTGGTCTTCAGGTAATGGGTATGCTTGAGACGCGTGCGCTCGACTTTGACCGCATCATCATACCCTCTCTCAATGAGCGCATACTGCCTGCTAAGCGCAGAGCTCGCACTTTCATATCTGACTCTCTGCGTAGAGCATACGGGCTTCCTCCCGTGAATTATTCGGAATCGATTTTTGCTTATTATTTATACCGAATGATTGCAAGGGCAAAGGAAGTGGTGCTTCTCTATGATGCACGCTCTTCGGAAGGAGCAAGAAGTGGAGATGTATCACGCTACGTCCTGCAGTTGCAATATCTTTATGCCAAAGAAAGGTTGAAACTTGAATCCCGATCATTCGATATCTCAAAATCCAATCTTCAGCCTTCCCCTATTAAGAAGACGGAAGAGATTATGGATCTGCTTTCTGCTTATCGTGACAAGGGTAGTGAAGGGAGAAACCTCTCAGCAACCGCTCTCACAAGATATGCCGATTGCCAGATAAGATTTTATTTTGAGCATCTTCTGCGTATCCATACCGATGAAGAATCCGTGGAATATATAGATGCCATAACTCAAGGCAATATACTTCACTATGCGATGGAGAACATTTATCTGCCTCCTGAGAAGCAAGGACATTATCTTTACAACCCCGAGCTCATAGATGCCAACGTAATCGTTGCGAAGAAAAAAGATCTTAAAGGAATTGATAGGCTTATTAGAGAAGGCATCAACAAATTGCACTTCCATAGAAAAGATGAAGATTTGGATACTCCTCTTAGGGGTTCGACAGCTTACGTTGCAAAAGTGCTCCGAAGTCAAGTGCTCAATATATTAGATTTCGATCTTAAGCAAGCTCCTTTCCTTCTATATGGAGTGGAGATTGATGGCAATGTAAGCATTCTTATGCCGGAAGGAGATCCTGTCAATATGAGGTTTGCCATCGACCGACTTGACTGGCCTCAAGTAAATATGGGACAGAGTAATTCTAATAATCTCCGTGTTGTCGATTACAAGACCGGCTCTGTCCATGTAGAGACTGAATCTATGGAAAGTGTTTTTGCCGGAGACCCCAAAGGAAGAAATCTTCTTCAGCTTTGGCTATATGCCAATTTGTTTGATGCCCTTCCGAACAAAAATCTTCATAAAGATGGTACTCGACCCGAACTCTCCCTCTTCGGGAAAGGGAAAGGACTTCCTAAGCAACCCCTAACTCTGGAGATTTACGATATAAATTCCATGAAGAGCGGAAAACATACTTATCCCAAGGTTGAGAAGATAGATCAAAAGGTCCACACAGAGCAGAATGAAAATTTTCTCAGCCATCTGGAAGCTACTTTGACAGAACTATTTTCCGAAGGGGAATTTAAACCCACACAAAATCTCACTTCATGTGCATATTGCCAATTCAAGACCATCTGCTGGCGCTAATCGCAAGAAGCAAGAAGCAAAACATAAAACGTAAAACGCAAAACGCAAAATGCAAATTTGGTAAATTCAAAAAAAATCACTAATTTTGCACCCGAAAAAGCCCAAAAGCAATAAAGGGCGGCTTAGAAGACATCGAGAATGCTTTGAGCCGGACCCACAGTGTGATGGGAAATATTGTAATATTTTTAGTAACACGTATTCAAAATGAAGACATTCGAACTCAAGGCTGAGGCTCGTGAAGATCTCGGCAAGAAGGCTGTCAAAGCCCTCCGCAAAGAAGGAAAAATCCCCGCAGTGCTCAACGGCGGCAAACTCGTTGAACTCCCTTACACCGGAGCTCTCGAACCAGGCGAGAAACTTGTAGAGCTTGACAAAAAGCGCGGTATCATCACTACAGATATCACCGTGAACGCAGAAGATGTACGCAAGCTTATCTATACTCCTGAGATTTTCGAAATCGACCTCGAACTCAATGGTAAGGTGCGCAAAGCTATAATGAAAGATCTTGCATTCCAGCCTGTAAAAGACACTGTGCTCCACATTGACTTCCTCGAAGTATTTCCTGACAAGCCAATCATAATGGAAGTGCCTGTCAAGATCGAAGGTCACGCAGAAGGTGTGAAGGCCGGTGGTAAGCTCCAGCTTTCAATGCGTAAGCTCAAAGTTAAGGCTATCTATTCCGAAATCCCCGAACAGCTTGTTGTCAATGTCGACCATCTCGGCCTTGGCAAGTCGCTCGCAGTCGGCGACCTCCACTTCGAAGGTCTCGAACTGATGAATGCGAAGAATGCTGTAGTATGCGCCGTTCAGCTTACAAGAGCTGCCCGTGGTGCCGCTGCAAAGGCAGAGTAATCACGACGCTTACAAAAAATTTCGGGCGATATGGACTTACCATATCGCCTTTGTTTTAAGTAATCGTAAAAAATAACTTGGTAAAGTTTTATGGGTCTCAGCCCGGAGGGCTGATTATCTTGTTAACCCCAAGCGTGAGCTTGGGGAAACGATCATCCCTCCTCCTTCGACCCCTTCGGGGTCGAACTTTTCACAAAAAGTATGAGTTTTTTAGACTATATTATAAAGCTCTTTCATAAAAAGGAAAAGAGTCACGATAAAGAAAATATTGACATGAAAAGATATCTGATTGTCGGGCTTGGAAATATTGGGCCTGACTATGTAGGGACTCGCCATAATGCAGGATTTATGGTGGTAGATGTGTTGGCGGATCGAGCCGGCGCCTCTTGGAAATCTTGCCGATATGGCGATATGGCTACCGTAAAGATAAAGAATTGTGAGCTGTTGCTCCTTAAGCCATCCACTTTTATGAATCTCAGTGGAGTGGCAGTGAGATATTGGATGAATCAGGAGAAACTTCCTCTTGAAAACCTGCTCGTTGTGGTGGATGATCTGGCTCTTCCTTTCGGGACAATTCGTCTGAAACAGCGTGGTTCGGATGGAGGTCATAACGGATTGAAGAATATCGCATCCGAATTGGGCAATCCTAATTATGCACGCCTGCGGATTGGCGTTGGCAATGAGTTCTCCAAGGGGCATCAGATCGATTATGTGCTTGGAGTCTTCACTCCGGATGAACGGACTGAACTTCCTGCCATACTTGACAAGGCAGCAGATTGCGTTTCGGCTTATTGCCTGTCGGGTCCTGCCTTCGCCATGAATCATTTCAATTAATTTACTCAACTTTCGCAAGCTCAAGTTGAAGGTTATTGAGGTTAAGAAGGTTAATGAGGTTAAAATAAGCGCCGTCAGAAACCCTTGTTCTGACGGTGCTTACTTTATATAGGATATTTAGAATCTTAGAAAATACGTTTTACGACTTTTGAACCTTTACGTTCGATGTAGATCTGACCCTTCTGAGGCTCAGCCACGCGGATACCTTGGATAGTGTAGTATTCTGCTTTTTGGTTAGGATCTGCTATATTCTCGCCAACCGCATTGCTATCTGACAGCAAGCATTTCACAGTGATTTCTATTACCTCTAACCCACTCTCACAGGTCACCTTCACCACTCCTCCTTCTGTAGGAGTTGCCCCAACCTCATAAAAAGAAACTTCCTTATGAATCTGTAGATCTTTAGGAGTAGTAGTCACCGTTCCGGATGAAGTTGCACTCTTTCCGGGATCGACTTGTTGACATCCATTAGGCCAGCACAGTTGAAAGCCTTCTGTATCATCAATACTGGTTACAGTAACCGTAAGAGATGCTTCATCTTTTACAGTCGAAGCTTCAAGACGTGGATTCCATGTGTAAACAAAATAATCAATTGTACCTGGAATCGAATAATCCTCCATTTCGTATGGCAATTCTATGACATCACCGTTAGATACAGGATTGCCGTTGGATGTAATCACTACATTCTGCCCAACTACAACATTTGCTAAAAAAGCAAATGTCAAGCATGCAACAGTTTTAATAGAGTTAAATTTTATCATAAGCATTTTATTTATAATGTTTTTACTAAGATGAAAAACAAATGACTTGCTTTTCATTAGGGTATACAGTGCAAAGGTATAAAATATTTTCAAACCCACAAAGAAATTCCACATAATTTCACATTTTTTACACATTTAAGTTTCGAAAGCCTCCCGTTCCAGTCCTCCGCCATCAGACATCGTTTGCAAGTATGATTCTCTTTCACGCCCTATCTTGACTTCGAGTGATTCGGTCTTTGCCTGGTTGGACATATTGAAAAATCTTGGCAAAAGCTGGGAATCATCATAGAAAATTTCTTTCCCGGCATCTCCCCTTACGCGCACGCCCGACGACGTCGACGACGACTTATTCTCTGATTTTGATTCTGATCCTGATACTGATTTTGATACTGATTCTGATAATGATTCTATATGATATGGTGCATCCGATTGCATTTCTATGCATGCATTTGCATCCGGAAGTTCATTAGAAACCGTTTCATCCGACTGTATCTCTTTGCATGCATTTGCATCAGGAAGTTCATTAGAAACCGTTGCATCCGATTGCAACTCATCGCATGCATTTGTATCCGGAAGTTCATTGGAAGCAAGGATTGCATCGGGT
>CAZWJO010000007.1:6604-27528 GCA_964634905.1 uncultured Sangeribacter sp. | reverse complement strand
CTCATCGCATGCATTTGTATCCGGAAGTTCATTGGAAGCAAGGATTGCATCGGGTAGTTTTGATTTTGACTGCACTTTTTCCCAACGAGTATTGGCTGCGGCACGTCTTCTTTCGCATACTTCCGTACGATGTTGTTTCATACGGTCTATCTCATTGCGGATAAAACCGAATGCAATGCTTTCCATTACATCGAGTGACATGGAAAGGGTGCCAGAAGTTGAATATTCCACTATTGCTTCAATTACGTTCCATCTTTCTTGCAACGGAAGGGCTTTGAGTGGCTGCATCCATGAGCCAATGAAGAGAAATGATTTAGTACTCATTTGTCTATTCTTTTTAGTTGAGTAATAATTTTACACTGTGTCTTTCCGATGCAAGCGTTGCATCCCAAAGACACTGCAAAATTACAAAGCACATTTTCCCCCCTCCCCTTATCTTGATAAATTGCGTTGCGCGTTTTGCGTTTTGCGATAATTTCACGGAGGGGGCGCAAGGGGGCAGTGGAAGCTTAGGAAAAAGATATGGAATGATTTGGTGGATGGAGAAATAGATACTTGACTGGTAGAATATTTACAATCAATGTAGGAACATAGGTATCTATTCTCTTTCGATTAACCAGGAGTCGAGGTTATTGGTGGCAGAGGAGTAGTTGGCGGCTATTTTGATGATTTGTTTGCCGGAATTGACAAATGGGAGATGGTAGCCTTTTTCATTGATTTGGTCCATGGCTTCTTGTGCCGTACAGTTGGTCTTGAGCTCGAAGATGTAGACGAAGCGGGAGGTCCGGATCATCATGTCCATGCGGGCATTGCAGGTCTGAAGCTCAGCGTATGGTTGGAAGCCGAGGGCTCGGAGCATCAGAAAGAGGCAGCTTTGGAAATATTTTTCCCGCTTGTCGAGCTCTGTCAGGCCGTAGGGGTTACCGTGGAGGAACTTCTTCAGTTCTTCCATGAATTGCTGGGGTTCTCCATTAATGACATAACGGCGAGTTTTTATGAAGAATTCGGTCGTCTTATCTTTATCATATCCGGAATAAATTGGAAGAAGGGCCTCCGTGAAGCTTTTCGCCACTTCGAGATTGGGGAGGCCGAGAGTATAGATTGCAGTCTCTTCTTCGTAAGCTTTAATAGTGACATATCCGCTCTCAAAAAGTAAGGAAACCGGATTATGGAGATAAGATTCTTTTGCAGATAGATCACTTTCCACTGTCTCTATACAATCAAGAGAAGGCATATAGAAGTCATCGGCTTTAAGTATGTCAATAAGAAAAGAAGGGGTAGCCGCTTTGAACCAATAATTTGATATCTTCTTATCTTCGAGAGCTTGCAATAGGCTATAAGGATTGTAGATGTCCGGGCAAGTCTCACTGAAATGATAGCCGTCGTAGCTCTCCTTTAGTAACGCAAGCACGTCATCGATGTCTTTTTTAAGTTTTTCGGCAAAATGCTTTAGTCCAACAGTAAATAATGAGCGTAACTCCTCTTCGGTGATGCCACAAATGGAATCATATTCTTCAAGAAGCGATATATCTTTAAGATGATTCGCACCGCTGAAAAGACTTGTTTGACTGAAGCGAGATATTCCTGTGATGAATGCCAGTTGGATATTAGCGTCTTCATTCTTTAGGATAGAGAAAAGAGATTTCAAAGTTTGACGATAGTAGTTGTTCAGTTCAGAGAGTTCAGGACTGAGAGTATCAAGAAGAATTGAATCGTACTCATCAACAAGAATTACTACTTTTTGACCCGTCATTTCCTTGGCTCGCCTGATTATGGCAGCAAATCTGTCAGTTAGGTCACCTTCAATGAATTTTACTTCATATTTTCTTTCATAATCAGAAAGAGAGGCATTAAGATATTTGTCCAGATTCTCTTTTTCTTCAGCACGCACGGCATTAAAAGAAAATTTTATGACAGGTCTTGGTGTCCAGTCGACTTCATCAGAGTCAATGGCAAGACCCTTGAAGAGATTGCGATCGCCCTCAAAGTATGCTTCCAGAGTCGTAAGAAAAAGACTTTTTCCAAAGCGACGTGGACGGCTCAGGAAATAATACCTTGGAGAACTGACCATTTTTTTTATATATTTAGTTTTATCTACATATACATAGCCCATTTCCCTCAGTTTTCTGAAGTCTTGTATTCCTACCGGATATTTGATTTCATCTGCCATAACTATTCCTCTTTCTTTTCAAGACCCAAAGTTACAAAAAAAATGGAATCAAAGCAAATTTTTAATTGTTCGAGAGGAGGAATACGTTAAAGGACACAAAGAATTTTACATTTGGAAGAAGACTATTGATGAATTTTTATTATCTTTGCATCCACATTATCATTATATGTAATTGACAAAATAAATTCATATTATCTTTAACTCAACTTTCGCAATCTCAAGTTGACGGTTATTGGGTTATTGGGTTAAAATTATGACGTGACTGATAAATTATGATGTTTATATGCCTTTACTACCGGTAGGTTTAGCCCCTTAACCTCTTAACCTATAACCCTTAAGTTGAGCTTGCGAAACTTAAATTAATTATGCATTATGAATTGTGAATTATGAATTAAAAACAATATCATGAAAAGATTTAACAAATTAAGTATCATGCTCTCAATGATGATGGGAGCAGTAGGTATAGGGCAAGCTTTCGCAGGCAATCCTGTGGAGATTCTTGCTTTCTCTATGCCCGATGGAAACGGAGGAATGAAATTGGCCTCACGTACCGATTCCAATAAAGAATGGCATACTATAGGTAACTACCATTCTTTCCTCGGTTCTGACTATGGAGCCTGGGGAAGCGGAAAGAAGATGTATAATGTCAAGATCGGACAAGATGCTGATGGAATCTATTGGGTAATTTTCAATCCAGATAAGAATGGAGAGGTTGTGGCCTTTACTTCCAGCCCCGATTTTGAGCATTGGAAACCACAGGAGTACCGTCGAAGCGATTCTGACTACATGAAGGAAATCCCCTCTTCTGTTAATTTTTCCTCGCTTACTAATACTGCAGTTCAGGGGAAAGATGTAAAGGGTACTGTTTTGACTGTAGATTCAGATTTAATTAGTAGGCTTGACGGATATGTTCATTATCAATCAATCAAAAATGCAAAAAATGATGAACGGACTGATCAAGACCCATGGCGTTTCAAAGACCTTAAACCACTTAAAGCTACAGTTACTCTTGATAAGAACGGAGCAAAACCGATAAGCGACAACTTCATCGGCATATTCTTTGAGGATATCAATTATGGAGCCGATGGAGGATTATATGCAGAACTTATCCAAAATAGAGATTTTGAATATTCCGAACAAGACCGACATGAATGGAATCCCACTTCATACTGGGACAGTTCTAACTTAGACCTGTCAATATCCACTTCTGACCCTATACATGTCAACAATAGCCATTACGCTATCTGTAAGACAAATGCCAAACCCGGAGTATTGTCGAATAACGGTTTTGACGGCATAGTGCTCAAAAAAGGAAACAAATATCATTTCTCATTATTTGCCAAAAGCAACGCTAAGACTCCTTTGAAAGTTATACTGACAGATGAGTCCGGGAAGATACTGGGTGAGACAAAAGTGACTGTCCCTGCCGGTGATGAGTGGAAAAAAATTGAAGCGACCTTGACATCTAAGGCTGATTGTAGCAAAGCCACTCTTAAAATAGAAATACCAAAAAACAGCGAAGTAAACCTCGATATGGTATCCCTTTTCCCGGAAAAGACATTCAAAGGAAGGGAAAATGGACTTCGGGAAGATCTCGCTCAGACACTTGCCGATCTCATGCCTCGTTTCATGAGATTCCCAGGTGGCTGTGTAAGCCATGGTAACGGTATCGACAATATATATGATTGGAAAGGGTCTGTCGGACCACTTGAGGCTCGTAAGCCACTTCCTAACCTATGGGGTTATCATCAGACACGCGGACTTGGTTTCTACGAATACTTCCAATTCTGCGAAGACCTTGGAATGGAACCCCTACCAGTACTGGCGGCCGGAGTTCCGTGTCAGAATTCCTCCCGCCCCTCCCACTACAGTCATGATGCTGTGACAACTGATGGCCAACAATGTGGCATTCCACTTGAAGATATGCCTGCATATATTCAGGATATCCTCGACCTTATAGAATATGCCAATGGTCCGGCAGATTCAGAATGGGGAAAGATTCGTGCAGAAGCTGGACATCCGGAGCCATTCAATATGAAATATCTCGGGATTGGCAATGAGGATCTCATTAGTGAGACATTCAAGACCCGGTTTAAGATGATACGCGATGCTGTCAACGAAAAATATCCTGATATCACTGTCGTTGGTACTGTCGGACCATTCTTCGAGGGTTCTGATTATGACGAGGGTTGGGATTTTGCCCGAAAGGAAAATGTTGAGATTGTTGATGAGCACTATTATGTAGCTCCTGGATGGTATGTCAACAACCGCAATTTCTATGATAACTACGACCGAAAGGGACCAAAAGTCTATCTCGGCGAATACGCTTCTCATTACCCGGGACGAGAATCCAACCTTGAATGTGCACTATCGATTGGCCTTTATCTGACCGATGTAGAAAGAAATGCAGATGTCGTTACAATGACTTCATACGCCCCACTCCTTTCAAAGAAAGGTCGCACTCAATGGCGTCCCGACTTGATATACTTCGACAATGAGAGTATTTCTGTTTCTCCAGACTATTATGTGCAGCAAATGTATGGGGCCAATGCCGGCACTAAATACATTCCCTCTACAATTGCTCTTGAACAGTTATGCTGTGGCGAATGCGCGAAACCCTGTGAAGGAAAAATCAACGATGATGTTAGAAATCGTTTCGGAGTCTCGACGGTAATTGATGAGAAGACAGGCGACACAATTGTAAGGATAACAAACATGCTTCCAGTAGGTATTGAAGTCGATCTTAAAGATTATCCACAAGGAAAAACTGAAGTAACAACCCTAACAGGCAGTCCCCGCGACACCGACGTAAGCCCAACTAACTCGACTATCGACCTCCAAGGCTCCATCAACGTCCCGGCATACTCCTTCACCAATATCAGAATCTTAAAATGACAAACTTAATAAAAGAATCAGAGTCAGTGACAACTCTGATTCTTTTATCATGGAAGGTAATCTTCCTATGTAAGCATTTGAAGTCTAATGTTTAGTTTCTTGAAAATCAATTTCCCAAGAATCAATATTGTTCAGCTTGGAAGAATAGTTAGCAGCTATCTTTATGATTGTCTTTCCAGAATATAGAAAAGGAACTGCATATCCCTTCTCTTCTATTTGATGCTTTGCTTCAGTTATCTTTCCATCCGTTTTTAGTTCAAATATATAAATGAAACGCCTTGTCTGAAGCATTACATCCATTCTTGCCCGGCATGTTTGCTCTTCTACCCTTGGATAGAAACCAAGAGCTTTGAACACGATGAAAATATTATTCTTAAAATAGGATTCTCTTTGATCCAACTTGGTATTGCTATATGGATTCCCTTCAAGAAATACTTTGAGAAGATCCATAAACCTCTCAGCTTCTCCATCAATAACGGCACTTCTCATTTTTATGAAAAAGTCATTGCATACATATTCCTTATAGCCTGAATATATTGGCATTAAAGCACCAGAGAAACTCACAGCCACCTCCTTGTTAGGAAGCCCCAATGTATACATCTTCTTTTCCTCATCATAATCCTTGATAGTGATATATCCAGACTCAAAAAGAAGAGCCACTGGATTGTTGAGATATGATTCTTTTACACTCAGGTTGCTCTGCAGCGATTCTATGCAATCGAGATTTGGGAGATAGAAATCATCTCGTTTCAATATTGATATTAATGATGAAGGGGTTCCACTTTGAAACCAAAAGTCATCTATTTCTTTTGATTTGAAACATTTTAGAATGCTATAAGGATTATAGATGTCAGGACTGTTCTTACTAAAATGATATCCATCAAAATTTTCCTTCAGCAATTTCTTCATTTCTTCATCAGATTGCCTATTCTTAAGGGCAAATTCATGAATTGACTCTGAAAAAGTAGCAGTCAGTTCAACTTCAGTTATTCCGCAAATAGCTGAGTAATCATCTAAAAAAGTAATGTCGTCAAGATGATTGGCTCCACTAAAAAGACTCGTATGGCTAAATCTTGAAATTCCAGTGATGAAAGCAAAAGAAATCAATTCATCCGACATTTTCAGCACTGAGAATATGGATTTCAAAATATCACGGTAGCTTGCGTTGAGTTCTGGATTTTCAAGCGTCGCAAGCAAGGGAGCATCGTATTCGTCAAAAAGCAAGACAGGTTTTTGACCAGTCTTTTCCATAGCCTTGACAAGAAGAAATACTAATCTTTGAGATAAGGTCTTAAGTTCTGTCTTAATTCCATATTGAAGTTCATAAAGATATAGACAGTCGCTGAAATAATTAATCAGAGACTCCTCCGATCGAGGATGCAGTGCATTGAGAGTGAATTTGAAAACGGGACGAGGAGTCCAGTCCAAATCTTCATTTTCTATGACAAGGCCCTTGAAAAGTTCTCTTCTTCCTTCAAAATATGCTTGTAATGTACTCACGAAAAGACTTTTTCCAAACCTCCTTGGACGACTTAGAAAAAATTGTTTGCCACTGCTGACAAGCTTTTTAATATAAGATGTCTTATCGACATAAATATATCCTCCTTCTATGATATCAGCAAAGGTTTGTGTACTTACGGGATATTTTATTTCATTAGCCATAATCACTGATTCTTTAAGTATTATCTAAGATGTAAATTGATTAGTCATTGCAAAACCTTCTATAATCACAAAATTACAAATATTCAATCAACATTCCAAATCAAATTCGATAAAAATATTTGATTTGAGATAAATTTTTAGTAAATTTGCAGAAATTACTTTAAATACCATATCATGAAGAAAATTATCAATGTTATTATGCTTGCCATTTTGGTTGTTTGTGGCGGAGCATGCAAATCATCAAAAGCGGAAAAAGATGAGTCTCAGGAGGGGAAGACTCTCGTGCTTTATTATTCACAGACTGGAGCTACTAAAGCAGTGGCAGAAGAACTCCAGAAACAACTTGGATGCGACATTGACTCAATAGTTGCGGTCAATCCTTACGAAGGAGACTATGGACAGACTATCGCCCGATGGATGAAGGAGAAGCAAGACAGTGCTAAAGTGGAAGTGAAACAGGTCAATGTCAATCTTGATGATTACGACACTATATTCCTTGGTTTCCCGATTTGGGGAGGCACTTACGCACTTCCAATGGCATCTTTCCTCTCCGACAACAAACTTAATGGCAAAAATGTAGTGACTTTCGCCACTTTCGGAAGCGGAGGAATAGACAAGGCAACCCTTGATGTGGCAGTTGCTCTTCCGGCAGCTGACGTAAAAGAAGGATATGGCGTAAGGAATGCACGAGTTGAAAAAGCTCCGGCTGAAATCAAACGATTCCTCATTGAAAATGGATATATAGAAGGAGAAATCGAACCACTTCCTGCATTCTCAGATCCTACTGATGTCTCTGACATAGAAGCTGTGATATTCCATGCAGCATGCGATAATTATCAATTTCCTCTTGGAAATCCGGTCTCAGTAGCATCCCGAGAAACTCCAGAAGGAACAGAATACGAATTTGGAGTAAAATCTACAGCTCCCGACAGCTCCGAATCCAACTCCATAATATACATCCTCGCCCCTCAAGGGCAGACTCCCGAATTCACCCGCGTTGTTAGAGAATAATTCAGCCAATGTTGTAGCGCTCAATTCATGCATCCTATTTAATGCCACACACAAAGAATGTCAGTTTTGGCGTATCAAAACTGACATACTTTTTGTGCATCTCAAGTCTCTTCATCAAAAGATGTTCCGTCCGACAAGTAAAAAAATGAAATTAAATAAGTTTACTTCTAAGATCAGCTATGTGTTTTCTGATTTGAAACTTTATATACCCATGCTTATGGGGAGTATCACCTGAGAATTTATTAAATATATTAAGTGCCTGTGTGAACTTTCTTATTGCAATATTATAATGCTTTTGTTTTAATTTTTTTTCGTACTCTATGCAGTTATGCAAGTAATCCATGTCACTCATTATCCTTTTAGAATTCCAATTTGGCAAAAAAATATTAGTATAAAGTTTTCCTGTTTCAAACAAAGACTCTCCTACTTCAGGTAAAAATTTTTCTTTATTTTTCTTGGCCAGAATATCTCTTATCTTAAGAGATTCTTTAAATATTATTTTGGCATAAGCCATTGAATCAATATACTTTATCTCGATTGTTTGACCAATTTTATGAAGAAACTGTGCTATGAACCAAAAGAATGAAGTATTTTCTTCTTCATTAATGTTCCATCTACATTTCAGTTCGTTGCATATTTTTTCTATATATAATTGTTGATTTCTAAAATTTTCTGGCAAACGATATTTTTCACTTTTCATTATTCTCACATAGGCTTCAAGCTTGCATGGCTTTCTTCTTGACAAGTCATTCACTATCTCCAATACTTTGAAGAGAGCACGATCTGAAATGTCTGTATTGCTAAAGTAAGTTCTTGTAAAGTAACTCACATCCAGCAAATAGACTATATCGGACACTTTGAAATCGCCATCAAGATAATCTAACAAAGAAAATACTCTTGATTTATCATTGAGTAGAGATTTCCAAACCTTATCCAATATTTCCCCGTTTTTTTTAATATAATATTGAAAGACATTCTTTCTCATCACTATTTGATACAAATAGTTGCAACTTTCCATCGCGAGATACTGATGTATAAGTTCATTCCAAATCCAAACGTTATTTTTGGATATGTCATTTTCTTGTATTTTTTTATGATGCTTTAAATAATTGATTAAACGATAACGAATGTTTTTCTCCCCCTCTTTGTTTATATAGCGAGATAATACAGCATTTCTAACATAATTGTCGGGTAACTGCACCAAACCATTTTTTATATAAAAATATTTTGAAAAAGAACTATAAAAGGCTGACCAATTCAATTGATCTGAACCGGCAATATGTATCAATTCTTCTTCATACATTCCATTTTCCGAAACTGCTATCGTGCATAAGATTCGACTTACAATCTCCAATCCAAAAATCTCTTCATAATTTTCTAATACGAGTTTAAATAATCCTTCAATACTGTAGGCACCACAATAATATTGAATATAATGATCTAACTTATCATGCATCCCTAAGCTTATTAGTTCATCAAGAAGAACACGAAGTGCCAATGGCTTGTCATACAATTTAGTTTTTACTATTTTTTTTATCTGGGTTGGTTCCAGTTTCTTGCCATATTGACTTAAGTATTCTTCTATAAATTTAAATTTTTGTCGTTCTTTTAATGATGAAATAATAAGAGGACAATCATGTATACTACCGAAAATACCCCATAGTCTCTGTTCACTTGTATAAGAGGCAGAGATTAGAGCCTTAAAATTTTTTATTTGCAAAGAATATAAATTTAATATTTGCATCATTCGCTTAAAGTTATATTCGCCAAAATATTGTTGTGCACCATCTATGACCACAAGCAATGGTTTTTTTCCATTGGAATCAGTGTGTATATAAGTTAAGATGCTGACAAATATTTCGAAATCTTTGACATTTTCATCTTGAATCATTTTCAATAGTTCTTCTTGTGATAATTCGGAGTATTCACACAGTTGTTCTTGAAACAACTGCCAAATGATTTTGGAGTTGCTGTTTGAAATGAAATCACCAAAAAATAAATAGGCAATATGATAGTTATCATCTTCAAGCTTTTCTTTAATCCAATTTGCCATTAAAGCACTTTTCCCTATACCATATTCTCCTATTATTGCTTTTCTAATATAATAATCTTCCTCATTATAGAGAAAGTTATCGAGTTCTTTGAAGTATTCTTCCTCCCGAATGTAAGTCTGGCAGAGACTAATAAAATACCTCTGATGAATCTTCCGCAATATACCAATCTCATTAGCAAAAGTAGATGGAAATAATTTATCTAATAAGGCTTCGAACGTTTCTTCCACTTTCCATTCCAGTTCATTAAGATTGGAATAAATGTAACTCGGGTGATCCTTTTGCGATCTAATCCTATCTTTTAGTATTCTTTGCTTTGATTCTGTCTTTTCTCCATCTTCTTTTAAAAAGAAATATGCAAAACAATCCTCTTTACTATTCCGAAGAGCACCATAATTAATCTCAATTTCAGTCATACTTTTATCTTGTTCGATTTCTTCTTTAATCCATTGATAACGTGAAGCTAAAATTGAGTCTTGTTTCAATATGTCAGAATTTGGACACCACCCGTATCGGTCTCCAAGAAGACCGATAAAAAATGGATGGGAGTTTTCTATTTCATTAAGACAGATTCTGACAACTTTTCCATTTCTGACATTTTCTTCCGTAATGCCCCAGCGTAAGTCTATGGCATTTATGGACACTCCGCGTTCCATTGCCTTTCTATTAAGACGAGGAAACACCTTCCTGATTAGTAAGTCTCTCTCTTCTTTCATATCTTCAAATGTAGATGATATGAAAATGCGTATATGTCGATTTTCTAAATAAGAAGCCATAGCGAGTCAACAATTTGAGTTTGCTAATATCGTATTAGTAATTATCGTTGATTCTACAAAATTACAAAAATTATCTACATTCAAAAATAAAAATTGGAAAAAAACTCAAGAAATTATCTTCATTGATAATTTTTTATTATCTTTTGCACATGAAATTAGTCTGATATGATTATAGAATATGAAAATGAAGAACTAAAGGAGTTCATTCTTCAAGGGGTTGCTATTGGCCAATAGAAGCTGACATCCATCAGCTCGGTAAAACTCTTTGTAAAGTAAAACTACTATAATCAAAGATCTCCCTCTTTTCTTTTTCGAAGAGGGAGATCTTTTTTCTTATCATTCGATTTTCGAAGTTATCGTAATAGGGATTGATACGACCTGGAAAGTCGGGTCAAGAGCCCGGGCTTTTTTCAGCCAGTTTTGGAAATTTTCGGAAGACAGTGTCTTCAGGGAAAGCTCTTGTCCATTGGATTTGTCGATAGGCTTGATGAATTCATTTTGGGAGAAAATGACATATAGCATGTTCCTTTCAATCTCCTTATCGGTCGTAAGCTCATATTTCTCTTGGTCTCCATCATTGGATGTAAAGAAGAGATGACGTTCTCCGGGGGTGACCGGAGTGCAGGTTTGGGTTTGAGCATAATAGGGAAGCATACAGTTCATAGTTCCCGTCTCATCTTCCAAGTATACTGCTATTGCGCCTTTCACCGGAGTTGTGAATGCCAAATAGCAGTTGTCACCTGATTTGAAAGTCGAAGATTCGTATGTGTCGGTAGTTCCATTGCAAAGTAATCTGACATCAAGCTCCGCTCTCGCCTCCTTAATCTCTCTTGCCAAACCCTTCACTTCGCACTTCACTGCAAAATTTCCATTCTCAATGAAAGGCTCAAAAGTCGGTTCTCCAATTGTAGACACCCACTCCCCTTTCACTAAAGACGAAGCAGACGACCAGAAATCAGAGTTTTCTCCTTCTTTCGACGAACGCATATCCATTCGGCTATGCTGAGTGAGTACCGTCCCAAACTCATCGGCTATAGCTTGGATCATAGCCCTCTCCAATGCAATCTGCTCTGCCTTATCTCTCGCCACATTATACGGGATATAGTATGTGTACGAGCCACTTACCTCTTTTGGCTTTTGGGAGAAGGATATTAATGGAAAAAGGGAAATTAAAAAGGATAAAAGCTTTGTATATCTAGTCATTACGAATCAAAATGTTTTTTTACTCTTAAACTCAACTTTCGCAAGCTCTATAATCTCACGCGGAGGTCGCAGAGGCGCAGAGTTTCAATTGTTTGGGAAGCTTCGCGTCGCGGTTTTGGCAAGTTCGCAATGATTTCGGGCTGCTTCGCATCGCCCGGAGAACGCAGAGAAACAGCGCAGTGTCTGCGCTAAGGATTTTCACATCAATGAGAAAGAACTTGCGAAACATGAACTCATTAATTACTAAATATCCATTGCCAATCTGAACTAAAACGTCCGTTACAATAGACGCCATCATCAAATGGCAGCATCTTATCGGTGAATAGTACATTAATATTTCTAAATTCTAGACAATATCCTAATTGACTATCCCAATTTATCTCCTCGATCTGGCTGTTAGTAAGAACAAAAAGTAGTTCACCTGCACTCAGTGAGACAGTCGAATCTATAGTGAATAGAGGTTTCAACCAATTATTTTGATCCCATATTTTAAGTGAAACATCTGAACTGCCTTGATAAGAAAACTCATTTGGGCATATTAATTTGATACTTAGACCATTTTCATTTTTATCAACCTTCACATCAAATAATCTTTTTTCAGAAGTTGATGATGGAATCATACCCTCAACATCTATTGCACAATATCCATCATCGAATCCATTGATATATATTCCACCCAAAAGTCTAACATAATTATTTTTATGATTATAAACACTATTTAAAATTAGACATTGATTGAATAAATTAATTCTTTTTGAGTTAGAAAAAGATAAAGGATCATTACTGAGAAGACAATCTGGATATAGAGAAATCAATTGGGGAATTTTTTCAAGATTAACTATTTCAGCAATAGTATAATCTATACCCTCAAAGATTATCTTATTTGATGGCAATTTGTCAATATACTCATTTTGATCAATAATAATATCACTAGAAAGCTCTATAGGATACAAAAAGCCATCAGAAGTATTATTAGCCATTCCGGAAAGGCTAAACGATAACTTTTCCTCATTCTTTAAAACTTCTTCTATATACAAAAAACAATATTCATCTTGACAAATCACTTTTAATGCTTTCTTATTAGTATTGTCGTTATAAAACATTTCAGCATTATTGAAGGTATAGTTGGAATATCCTTCTGGTAATTTCATACGAAATAAAGAGAAATTAACTCCTACAAAATCCAATTCAGTTTCACAATATTTCTTGTTATCTGCATTTATAGATAAATCTATGGGGTTTTTGACATTTAATCTTATGTCTTTTAAAACATCATCATGATCATCGAATAGAAAAAAATCGCCATACAATTGAAAATAATACTTTTTGTCTTCCAATCCTCGAAATCCAAAAATATTATTTTGAGCTAAAGATAAGCTCGGTATCGCAGACTCAATTGGATTGGTCATATCAGGAGAGGTACTGGCATACGCCCTTAATCTCTTCATATCACCATAGTAATAACTAGTTGGAATTATACTGGCCGGGAAATTAAACTTAATTAACACATCTCCATCTGAAGAATAACCATAAAATTCACAGGTTACATCTCCTAAATTGGAATAATCCCCTTCCATTGCAGTGGTAAATGAAAAACCGGGACAATATGGCTCAGATTCATAATCCCAGCTGTCATTGTTAGTATTATCATTATAATTAATACTTAAACCGACTATTACATAATATTTGGTATTCGGTTTAAGATCTCTGAAATAATACTCTCCTTCATCTCTATTCCAATTACTTCCTCTTATCAATTTTTCTCTCTGAAAATCTTTGAGATTGTCAATTGGATAATCAGATAAATATACATAGTCGACTCTTTTTGAAAGGTCACTATTCGGAGGTAAAGTAACAGTCACAATGGCAGCAGTTGGCGTGACCATAGATGTCTTGATCTCACATTCCAATTTCTCCATAGTAAAGGGACCTTCCTCTGTACAGGAGAGAAGAAAAAATAAAAGCGAAGCAAGAATATATAATTTTGTTTTCATCTTGAATTAAGTTTAAATTTACAATCAAAACTTGTAGCCAATGATGCAGCCGGCGACTCCATTAGTTATACTGCCTTTACCTTTCTGTCCATAGCAATTGAATAGGGTCTGGGCATTCAGACATGCCTCAATATATAGGTGGTTTGTCAGATTAACTCCAACGCCCGCTGAATATGAAACCCCATAACCTTCATTTCCAACATATCCAATTATTTCAGTCTCTGGAGTGTTGGGGAACAAAACAAATGAACCATGATAGTCATCTTTTATCATATCTATCACACTTGTGGAACTATGTTTAAGGTTATCACGTCCAATAATTCCGTTATTGACTGTTATAGCTCCTCCAAAATTAACATGTGCATAAATGCTGTAATTTCTCCATAATTCGCCAGAAGTATATCGAAACCCTACGGGAAGAAAACGTCCAACAAGAGCTTGCAAAGGTTTTTTAAAAGGAAACTGTCCTTCTGCTTTGATCTCATAAGCCCAGTGATTAGCAACTCTAAGTCTTACACCTAATCCAAAATCTCCGACAGTTCCGGAAATACACTTGTAAGACATTACATTATTAGTCACAGAAATACTTGTTCGTGGAGAATCTCCTATCATCCCTCCAATACCGGCTTCTAAGAAAAAGCCACTTCGATTGGCGTTCTGTGCCATAGCACTTCCTATTGAAAAAAGTGCCATTACAAATAAAAATACTAATTTTTTCATCTGATATGGAAATAAAGTTATTATTCAGTAAGTTTCCAAGAATCCCATTCTGCTGATGCTCCATTTGAAACAGTGAATGTTGGGGTCTGTTTCTTGTGATTGACTATGGTTGAATTGAGGGAAACTTCTTTTGTAACATATTCCTTCAGTTCTGAAAGGGTAACTTCGCCTTTAGTCTCCTGAAGTCTTTTCAAAAGATAGTATGTGAACATTCCATGTCCTTTATCATGATATGGAAGTGCAGTTTGCTCATCACTGGTAGCCGACAAAACCGCCACTTTTCCGCTTAGTCCTTGTTTTTTGGGTACACGAGCAATGGCTCTGGCATCGGCAACTACCATCTTATCCTCACGGGTTCCTCCGCTAAAGCATGCATCAAGGAAGACAATGGCAGACTCTAAATTCATTGAACCAAGTTCTTGATAGATAGAAGCAAGAGGAACACACACATCCTTATTGATTCTTCCTGCATCTACTGGAATCAGATACGGTTCAAGTGTTGCATCATCGGGGGCGCCGTGTCCTGCATAATAGAAAATGACCTTCATATCTTTTCCTGCAAAATCATTGATAAGACGAAGATCTCCAAAAGCTTCTCTCATAGAACCATAAGAAGCATCTTTATACATCAAGATGTTTTTCTCTGGAATCCCAAGCGTACGACGGCAATAAAGAGCAAATGCATTGCCATCATTTATAGCATAGGGAACATTTGCTAATTTCCCATAATTCTCATTTGCAATGATAAGTGCAAATGTGTTACGATTCTCTTTTCCAGTAAAAGGAATATCAGTATCTACATCCGAAGGCTCTACGTGGGCATATTCTCCCTTATTTGTCACATTTGTTCCGGATGAATTGCCAAATTTTGCCGCCATTTCTTCTTTCCTATCCCAATAATTTTTGACCGCGGCTCTATTCAATCCATATTTTAAAAATGTGTCGGTATTGATGAAGTCTGGTAAGCCAGAAAGATTTGCCAAAATTCTGCAATCCTCAAATGCTTTTTCTCCAACTGATTCAAGTCCTTGTGCAAGACGTGCCGTAGCGAGATTACTGCATTTCGCAAAAGCTTCTTTGCCTATCGTCTTCATACTAATAGGTAGATCGAGCTCTATGAATGCGTTGCAGTCGTAAAAAGCACGGTCACCGATAACCTCCACCCCATACGGAATATGAATATCCGAAAGGTTCCGACAAGACTGAAAAGCAGAGTTTCCAATCGACTTCAATGATGAAGGAAGAGAGACTTGAATAAGATTTTTACTGTCTCGGCAAAGATTATCTCCAATGCTTGTGATTCCTTCCTCTACAATAAGTTTCTCAACATTTGAGGCAATCCACGGGCGCTCTTTGCCGAAGTTCTTCATCGATCCGTTACCGGAAATCGTCAGTACTCCTTTCTTCAAGTTCCACTTGACTCCTTTTCCGGCGCTACCATTGGCTGCAATAGCAGAAGCCGCAAAGCAAATAAGTAATGTGATTGAAACTAAGATTCGTTTCATAATGATTTTCCAAGTCCTTAGACCCTACGAAAGGACCGGCTTAATAAAACAAAAAGCGTGAAGAGTCTGTATCGGTTGCTCGTTCCGCATCTTGAGGCTCTGGCTTGCCCTCCATAGTAGAACGAGCAACGGCAGAAGCCTCACGCATGTATGCAACATCACTATCGGTATGCATAAGGACGCACTCCGTAAAATAGGGATATAACACACCCATGAGCATCTATCGTTGACTCATTCTTGACTACGGATTGAAACTGCCAGATTTCAAGATGCCAAGAATAAGCGTCGGATATACGCTTAATAATAAAATATGTCTGTCAGACCCGCCCGCTAACCCCTTTGTGAGGCTTTGCCGACAGTTCTAACATCGCAAAATTACAAAAAATTATCCACATTCAAAAACAATTTCTTAAAAAATCTTTGTAGACAAATGATATTTTATTAAATTTGCACAAAATAACTAAGTATGAAAAGGGAAATTAAGGAATTATTTATGAATCTTCGAACAGACTTCGCTTTCAAACGTCTGTTCGGCACTCCAGAATATTCTCATCTGCTTTTGCGTTTACTCAATAGTCTTTTCGACGGGAGTAAGAAAATAGCTAAAGTGGAATTTAAGAATAAAGAGGTGCTTCCTCCAGATAAGGACGGAAAGAAAATGATATATGATGTTTATTTTACAACTCAAGACAACGAGCATTTCATTCTTGAGATGCAAAACCTATACGAACCATATTTTGAAAATCGAGCTATTCTTTACACGCTGAAAGGTCTAACAGAGCAAGTGAAAAAAGGTGGAGAATATTACCTTGACCCCGTATATTCAATATTTTTTACCAATTTTGATTTCACTCATATAAAAAAGGGAATCCCACATGATATTGGATTAATCGATAGAAATACAGGAGAAATATTCTCAGAATTGCTTAATATGAGATTTATTCCCATGTCTACTGTTAAACCATCATGGCAGGAATGTTCGAATGATTATGAAAAGATACTATTCCTTATAAAAAACATACATACTATGGATAAAAATTCAAAAGCATATCTCAGTGGCGAATATGATGAATTCTTCAAAGCTGCAGAAGTAAATAATTTAGTGGAAGAAGATTTCGTAGAATATAGCAAGTCTTATGCAAAAATGGAAGAGACAGAAAGAGCTTTGCAATATGCTGTAAAAGAATCATTTTCGGATGGTTTTTCCAAAGGAGAGTCTGTCGGTTTTTCCAAAGGAGAGTCTGTCGGTTTTTCCAAAGGAGAGTCTGTCGGAATTCGTAAGACAGCTTTCAACTTGAAAAAGATGGGACTTCCAATTGAAGAAATTGTTGAAGCAACTGGACTAACTAAAGAAGAAATTGCAAATCTTTAATGCAAAACTACTATTGCAACAAGTTGTCGATATGACCAGGAAACGCCTTATATCTCTTATCGCTTTTTTTGCAATGGCTATTGCCATCGCCATTCCCGCTTTCGCCGAAAACCAATACGATGCGTTCATGGATTCCCTGAAGACTAATGTAAACCGACAAGTCTATGGGCAGAAATGGCACTGGGGTGGTTACAAGCACAGGGTTCCATATCGTCATATCGTATCCACTCCTGTTATCCCTGATAGCGCCGACATGGCATACCATCGGAAGAAAAATTTCTGGAGAGCAAGCGCAGAAGTTTTTGGATTGAATATGAGCTTATGGGCTTTCGACCGATATGTGCAACATGGTCAATATGCCTATATATCTTGGGAAACCATCAAAGAAAACTTCAAGCACGGTTTTGAATGGGATGACGACCATCTCAACACAAACATGTTTGCACATCCCTACAACGGCTCTATGTTTTTCAATGCCGGACGATCCAACGGTTTCAATTTCTGGCAGTCAGAACTCTTCGCTATCGGAGGAAGCGCAATGTGGGAAATGTTTATGGAAAAAGAATACCCCTCCACCAACGATATTATCGCAACTCCTATCGGAGGAGCCGCGTTAGGCGAAGTATTCTATCGTACCTCCGACCTTGTTCTTGATGACAGCTCAACGGGAGGAGCAAGATTCGGACGCGAACTCGCCGCATTCATTCTTGACCCTATGAGAGGAATCACGAGAATTGTGACCGGACAGGCTTGGAAAAGAAGATCAACAACAGGAAGACGCTTCGGTCTTCCTCCAATAAGCATTGACCTTTCCATAGGAATGCGTTTCCTTGACATGCTTAATAATCACGGTTTCCGTGTAGGAGCAACTGCGGAACTAAATCTTGAATATGGCGACCGCTTTGAAGCAACTACCAAGGTGCCTTACGACTACTTTTCATTCCTTCTTGAAGCACAGGCTATGAAGACCCAACCCCTCCTCAGCCGAATTGAGATAATGGGAAGGCTCATGAGCAAGGAACTCATTGACGAAGAAAAAATCAATCTGAATCTGGGTATATATCAGCATTTCGACTTCTTCGATTCCGATACAATAAGAAGAGAAGAGAAAGATGAGCTCATTCCAGAGACAATTCCATATAAATTAGGAACGCCTGCCTCAGTAGGTGTTGGATCAATGGTCAGATTCATTCCTACCGAAAAATCATCATTAGATGGTTTCGCCCACTTTAATTTAGTGGCACTTGCTGGCGTATCAACCGATTTCTACAGAGATTATCACAGGAATTATAGTTGGGGGATGGGGTATTCTGTAAAAGCCGGCTTAAACTGGGCTTTGGCAAACGACCACGTCTCTGTCAAGATTGCTAATCAGTTTTATCATATCTTTACTCGCAATAATTTCGACTCAAAGTATACTTGGATGACTCGGCCGAATGGAACTGAGATTGAGATAGATGGTGGCGACAATGGAGTGACCACTTTCAATCACTTAGAAGCATGCATAAACTATCGACTTATCAAAAATCTTTATCTCACATGTGGAATGGACCTATATACAAGGCATACTTATTATAAGGATATGGTTCTTTTTATTAAAAATGATCCGTCCGGACTTGCAGCAATAGCAGATCTGAAATGGGACAGCCGTCAACTTGGCACCCATGTTATGCTTACATATAAATTTTAAATCCTATAGCGGACGCACGAGCCGTGCGTCCCTACAAAACTATATAATTAACTTCTTAAGTAAGTTGGATAAGTAGATATTTTGATTACTTATTACTGGTATAAAATTCTATCACCCGACTTATTGCTCTTTCGCACACCGGGCAGAACGTAGGATTATGGTTGTCGCGCATTCGGCAGGTCTCTACAGGACGATATACTCCTTTGGCTTTGTAGCCACCTCCTTCGAAAGCACCTACCACAACTTTCTTGTTCCTATCTTCTTTCGCTGCATTCTTCATGCGGTCTTCTCGCTTCCCTCCTTCATCGGTCCATGGAGTAGGAATCTGAACACCAGGAGTAAGAATGTCTTTCCATTTGGAGTCAAAGTCCACCATTGTAGTGATATTTTGTTCCCATGGCTCGATATCGATAGGATAAGTGTCGTTTTCCTCCTCAGTATAGAAATATTCGTCTGCAAGACCGGCAAAACTATGACCAAACTCATGAACTGCCACTGGAAGAGTCAATTCATGGTCGGCAGTTGCTATCTGGTAACTGTTAAAAATACCTCCGCCCCCGTAAGCAGGAGTGTTGACAAGAACAAGTACATGCTCATACGGAATTCCCTCAAGTGAACGATGCAGTTTCCAGACTCTTGGAGTAGTCAGATAGCGTGAGGAGTAGAATGTACTGAAATGAGACTCGAAATTAGTATCTTTCCATTCATTCTTCAAGGGAATACTTACTCCGCTTTCTTTCGAAGATGTCATCACCGCAACAACATTAAACTTATCTTTATTCGATGCAAAAGGCTCATAACTCAATATTTCATCAGCTATTCGAGTGGCTCTATTAATAAAGGTATCCATCTCTTCTTGCCGATATCCTTCTGCAAGAATAGCTATGTCAATAGCCTTACTTGGGTTCCCTCCTTTATGAATGTACTTGTGTGCTAATGGATTCTGGCCACGAAGTGCCACAAGTTCATCGTCAGGACGATAGCGATGAGAGATCCGACCTATCTCTTCATGACGGTTGCTGCGGAGGCTGACAGTTATGTCAGCTTCCTTCTTTGGCAGAGGAACTAAGAAAGAGTTTTCGAACGCCATGTTCTTCTCTTGAGCTTCCGGAGTATAAATCCATTCCTGGAAAAGGGATGAGAATGAATTCATATATAGTGTATCGCCAGTGAGAGGCTCTGTCACCAAGATAGTACCATTGCCGTCAACCGGCACTTCATTCAATCGTGATCTTCTGCCAGCCCAACCCGGTTGCTTAGACTGGGAGTCTAACATAAGTTTCACTCCGTCAGGTCCGCCTCCAAAAATGTAGTCGATTCTAAGCGTACTGTCGCAGAAATTCTCGTTAAAATTCGCAGCGCTCATTCCGCAAGCGACAAATGCCGAAACGGCTGCCATAATATATTTTACTTTCATGTTTAGTAGATTTTCCACAAAAATAATCATTTTTTCTGAAATATCACAAGAATTCTCCGTTAATAATATAGATATTTTGTAAAGTAAAAGTATTCTCAATGGTAACTGTCAGAATCAAGACCTGATGATTAGTAATAGAGCAATTATGCATTATGACTTGCTTTACAGCGCAACTAATTATGCATTATGAATTATGAATTATGAATTTGTACTACAATTATGGATGAATCATTTTCAATAAGACTCAGCTCTCCTTCTGATATAGACCGCATCATGGAAGTATATGATTCGGCAAAATACTATATGCGCACTTGTGGCAATTTCAAACAATGGATTGGAGGATATCCTGATAAAGAGACTATTCTAAACGACATTTCACGTCATTGTCACTATCTTGCAGAGGATGATGAAGGTAATATTCTGATGGTTTTCACTTTCATAATTGGCGAAGATCCGAC
>CAZWJO010000007.1:0-6504 GCA_964634905.1 uncultured Sangeribacter sp. | reverse complement strand
TTAATCGTTAATCGTTAATCGTTGCTGGGGCTGCTTTTGACATTGTCACAAGATACACGCCGGAGAAAATCAATATCACAGCTACTACCTTTACCAATGTGAAGTGATCCATTCCGAGTATGACACCCACTATGGAAGCAACAATAGGTTGAACATAGTTGTACATACCGACAATAGTAGGGCGAAGATTCTTCTGTCCGATCATGATACAGATATACGCCACGTATGTAGCCATCACAACTACGTAGGCAATACCTATCCATTCGTTTATCGTTATGGCCGGCCAATCAGTTGCTCTTATATACTTGATAGTAGCTGGCAATCCAACTATTGACGCAGATAGGAACATCCACTTCATCAGAGTGACAAGTGAATACTTCTTTATGAAATTGCGATAAAGTGTCAGATACAACGCGTATGAAAGTTGCGCAATCAAAACGATGAAATCTCCCAATGCAGGATTATCACCTCCTGCTATCCTACCTTTCCCCCCTAACACAAGAATCAATGCCCCGGCTGCTCCAAGAGCTATTCCTCCTGCCTTCTTTAATGTAATAGGTTCTTTAAGGAAAAGCCATGCAAGAAGCATAACCCACATCGGCATAGTTGTCGTGACCAAAGAAGCTTCACCTGGAGATGTGTAGCTCACTCCTATTATAAAACACCCCTGGTTAAGAAGGATTCCGATCATTCCGGCTCCGAAAAGCCTCAATTTATCCATAGCCGGGACATGTTCTTTCTGTGTGAAAAGCGACGTGATCCAAAAGAGCAAAGCTGCCCCAGCTATACGAAAATCAACCATTATAATAGGAGCGATAATCCCTGATGCAAAAACAAGTTTTGTAATAGGCGACATCAGACCCCAACACACATTGGCTCCCAACATTGCCAGGTGCCCCTTAAGATTGAAATCAGACGAACGTATCATAAAATAGAGCTAATTAACTATTTTTCTTTCAAGCCAAATAGGAGTTCTAAGTATTCTCAGGTATTCACGATAAGGAATGAATCGACCTCCCATCGATTTAAGATGAGGAGTCTCAAACTGACAATCTATCATTTTGCCTCCATTCGTCTGCATCATTTGAGCAAGACGAATCAAGGCAAGTTTACTTGCACCTGGACGACGAGAAAACATACTTTCTCCGCAAAATGCCGCCCCGATTGTCACTCCATAAAGTCCACCAACCAATTCTTTACCTTCCCAAACTTCGACACTTGCGGCAAAACCAAGGTCATGAAGACGAGTGTATGCTTCAATGATATCTTTCCCAAGCCAAGCTCCTTCCATATCAATCCTTTTTTCGGAGCATCCTTTAATCACTCCATTGAAATCCTTATTGATTGTCACGGTATACGACCCTTTATTAATCAGATTTCGCATGGAATGTGATATATGGATTTCATCCGGAAAAATCACGAATCTTTCTATCGGGCAATACCACATAGGTTCATCTTCATCACGGAATGAATACCATGGAAAAATGCCAAGACTATATGCAAGCATAAGTCTATCGGACGACAAATCCCCACCTATTGCAAAGAGACCATCAGGATCTCCTTCTGTAGGATCGGGAAACTCTATACAATCAGGATCAAGTTTATATACCATAGTTCTTAATGCATAATTCTTAATGCATAATTCATAATTAAATGCATCATGTTCAGTCAAGTTATTTGTCGCTTAAATTCAACATATAAAATTTATGTGATGATATGTATTTATATTGATAGGTTACTTTTCATTTTAATAATAATTTACCGTCGACAGTTGTAGAAATTTCTACGTTGCCTCCGTCTTTAAGGGAGCCAAACAGTATGGCGCGCATCAAGAGTGGCTTAAGAGTCTTATTGATGACTCTATCAATCTCCCTTGCACCATATTTCCGAGAAAAACCTTCTGACAAAAGAACCTCCCGAGCTTCATCACTGAGAGACATCGTAACGTTTTTGGCTTCGAGTTTTTTCTCCAATTCCTTGAGTTTCTTGTCAAGTATCAGCGAAGCCATTTTTCTGTCAAGCTCATTAAAGACAACAATAGCAGAAAGACGGTTGATGAATTCCGGCTGGAATGTCTTCTTCACCTGCTTCATCATTGCCCCTCCGGCTGTCACACTGCTTGCAAAACCAACCTTAGCTTGATCAGCGAAACTTGCACCCGCATTCGAAGTCATTATAAGCACTACATTTCGGAAATCTGCTTTATTGCCCTTGTTGTCTGAAAGGCGACCATAGTCCATGACTTGAAGCAAGATATTGTAGATGTCGGGATGAGCTTTTTCAATCTCATCGAGAAGCAACACGCAGTCAGGAGTCTTTCGGATTGCATCCGTCAGGATACCTCCGTCTTCATATCCGACATAGCCTGCAGGGGAACCAATAAGTTTTGCTACGGCGTGCTTTTCTGAATATTCACTCATATCAAACCGAAGGAAGCCGATTCCTAACTCAATAGCAAGTGTCTTGGCAAGTTCTGTCTTTCCCGTTCCGGTAGGACCAACGAATAGAAGCGATGCAAGTGGTTTTTCTTCATCAGAAAGTCCCGCTTTCGACATCTGGACGGCCTCAACAACTGATGCCACTGCCTCATCTTGACCATAAATCCTTTCAGATATCCGTTTTTCAAGAGTTTCAAGCACATCTGTGCTTTCCTTATCTATGATGATATTATCAATCTTACATACTTTAGATAGAATATCGGAAATCAATTTCTTATCAACAGTCATATTACCATCTTTTCCTTCGGGATGGGCTTGCCGATATGCTCCCGCCTCATCTATAAGGTCGATTGCCTTATCAGGAAGGAATCTATCTACGATATGCCTTACGCTCCCCTTCACTGCATATTCCAGAGCCTCCGGAAGATACTTTACACCATGGAATTCCTCATATCTACTCTTTAGCTGATTTAATATTTCTATTGTCTCTGTTGCTGAAGGTTCGGAGATATCGATCTTGCTAAAACGTCTTACGAGGCCTTTACTCTTAGTAAAGTAACGCTTATACTCATCGTATGTAGTAGACCCGATAAACCGTGTTTTGCCACTTTCGAGATAAGGCTTCAACATATTTGAGGCATCCATCGATCCTTCCCCAGTGGCTCCAGCCCCGACAAGATTATGGATTTCATCAATATAGACTATGACATTATCCTCACTTGAAAGTCCATCCATGATAGTCTTCAATCGTTTTTCGAAATCCCCGCGGAATTGAGTGCCTGCGATTAGGGATCCAATTTCAAGACCATAGATTTTTGCGCCCTTTAGTCTTTCCGGAACTCTTCCTTCCTCTATCATACGAGCAAGACCATATACAAGTGCAGTTTTACCGACACCCGGTTCGCCAATATGCAAGGGATTGTTTTTATCTTTTCTACACAGGACCTGAATCGTACGGTCAAGCTCATTCTCCCTTCCTATCAATGGATTCTTATTATCAAGATTATCATTGACACAGGTAACATAATTTTTCCAATCTGCATTTCCCTTTGTTGAGTAACCTTGTCTTTCATTTGAAGAAGACTCAGAACTATCTTCAAATTCCACTGTCTCGTCGCTATATGCTGAAATAAGATCACTCATAAAGCTTCCCTTGTCCTCTCCAATGGCTTCATTTAGTATATACGAGGCCATTGACTCTTCCAAGTGGAACATCTGATAGATGATATGGTAAATTTCTACCTCATCATTCCCTGAGGATTCCAAATTCATAATTATTTTATCCATCAACTCGACTGATTGAGAAGAAAAACTCAAAGAATATTCTATGTCTTCTGGAACCTTCTCAATCGATTCCAAGAACTCGTCAAGTTCAAAATTGAGACTCTCTAAATCTGCATTATGATATTTAAGCACTTTCTTGAAATGTGAATCCCTAAAAAGTATCTTTAAGAAATGTTCAGGCATGATATATTCATGACGCAAAGAAAATGCAAGCATTTGCGCTTCTTCTATCAGATCTGAAGTAGCTTGTGAAGGATAATATTCAGGATGGTTTGACATATTGCACTAAAGTAATAATATAGGGTATTCAGTATGTATACAATTAATAAAAAGGAATTCTCCCATAAATCGCCTCTCTGAGGCTACTGAGCTATTGTTTGGGCAACCCCAGACTGAAGTTTGGGGTTTCGTCACAATCATCAGGTCTCCGACCTGATACCTATAACTAAGAAATGCACATTTAACTTAACATTTAGTTATGAACAAGATGAATTAAACTGGTTGAATGGATATTCTAAGAGGGAAACCTTCTTCTCGGGCCATCTTGGTAGCTCGATCCTTTTTTGTGAGAGCAATGTCGTAGGAGTAACTACCTACGATTCCTTTCCCTTTTTTATGGACATCCATCATGATTGTAACAGCTTCCATTTCCGATTTAAAAAAAACCTCCTTTAATACTTTTACCACAAAATCCATAGTGGTGAAATCATCGTTATGGAACACCACCGAATATTTCCGTGGCCTTCCAATATTGACATCTTCTCTCTGCTTTATAATTGTTTGTTCCTGTGCCATAAAAATATAACAAAAATTATCTGAATCTTGTTCTGACTATTTGTCTAAGCAGATTTTTAGTCTTATTGATAATATTTTTGCAAAAAGTTTTTGTAAGTCTAAAATATTTATTAACTTTGTAGGCGAAAAGCCTTCATAGGCTGTTGGCAAAAAGATAATACCATAATATTAAACACGACATCAAATGTACTTATTAGGTTACGATATAGGTACTTCCTCCGTCAAGGCAAGTATCGTTGAAGCCGAAAGTGGGAAATGTGTGGCTACTGATTTCTTCCCGAAGTCAGAAGCTCCCATCAAAGCTCTCAAACCAGGCTGGGCTGAACAGAATCCTGAAAACTGGTGGGAGTATATTAAAGAGGTGACAAAAAGTGTCCTGAACATCTCCAAAGTCAATCCAGCTGATATCAAAGCTATTGGTTTTTCATTCCAGATGCACGGACTCGTATGCATAGACAAAGACGGACAATTGCTTCGTGATGCTATCATCTGGTGCGACTCCCGCGCAGTGCCCTACGGCCAGAAAGCTTTTGAGGAACTTGGTGAAGAGCAGTGTCTCACCCATCTACTCAACTCTCCAGGCAACTTCACAGCGGCTAAACTCGCTTGGGTGAAGGAAAACGAACCGGAAGTGTTTGAGAAAATCTATAAAATCATGCTTCCTGCCGACTATATAGCAATGAAGATGACCGGCGAGATTTGCACTACTCCGGAAGGAATATCCAACTATGTACTCTGGGACTTCAAGGAAAATGCTCCTGCTAAATTCCTTATGGACTATTTCGGTTTCGATATGGAAATCCTACCTGAAGTGAAACCCACATTCAGCATCCAAGGGCGTCTTCTTCCAGAGCCCGCAAAGGAACTCGGACTCGAACCAGGTACGCCTGTAACCTATCGTGCTGGCGACCAGCCCAACAATGCACTTAGCTTAAATGTATTTAATCCAGGTGAAATTGCCGCTACCGGAGGCACATCCGGTGTTGTCTACGCTATCAACGGAAAGATTGACTGTGATCCTAAATCACGTGTAAACTGCTTCGCTCATGTCAACCATACAGCTGAAGAAGCACGTGTTGGCGTTCTCACATGCATAAACGGAACCGGCATTCTCAACAGTTGGATCAAGCGTAATATCGCAGACCCTGGAATGAGCTACGACGATATGAACCGTATGGCTGAGTCTGTACCGGTTGGAGCTGAGGGAGTCAGTATAATTCCTTTCGGCAATGGCGCAGAACGTATTTTGCAGAACAAGGAAATAGGTTGCTCTATCTTTGGCATAAACTTCAACATCCACACCAAAGCCCACCTTATGCGTGCAGCTCAGGAAGGAATCGTCTTCTCCTTCATGTATGGCATTGAGATCACAGAAGCTATGGGACTCAAAGTTGACACAATCCATGCCGGACACGCCAACATGTTCCTCAGCCCGTTATTCCGTGAGACACTTGCAGCTGTAAGCGGAGCCACTATCAAGCTTTATGAAACCGACGGCAGTGTAGGAGCTGCTAAAGGTGCCGGTATTGGAGCTGGAATCTACAAAGACAACAATGAGGCGTTTGCAACCCTCAAGAAAATCACAGAAATTACCCCTCCAGCCGACCGTGAGCCCTACCTAAAAGCCTACAAGCTTTGGAAAGAGCGCCTGAATCTAATGCATAAAGACTAATAATCTCAATTAGTATAATTAGACTAATTAGACCAATTAGACCAATTAGACTAATTAGACCAATACCCCAAAAATTCACAAGAACCTAAATACCCAAAAATAATAACAAAAAAATGGCACAGAAAGAATACTTTCCTGGCATAGGAAAAATCAAGTTCGAGGGCACATCAAGCTACAATCCCCTCGCTTATCGTTACTACGACGCTGAAAAACTCGTCCTCGGCAAACCAATGAAAGAATGGCTCAAGTTCGCTATGGCTTGGTGGCACACTCTTTGCGCTGAAGGTGGCGACCAGTTCGGTGGCGGAACAAAGA
>CAZWJO010000006.1:11110-53091 GCA_964634905.1 uncultured Sangeribacter sp. | reverse complement strand
CCGACAACCCGACAACCCGACAACCTGACAACCCGACAACCCGACAACTCACTCCGTAGAGACTCTATAACTTACTGACATAGTATCCAATTTATTCAGAGTATTCCTGTCAAGAGGTATCTTCTTCCTACTGTGTATCTTAATACTCTGTTGACGCTCCTTGTCATAAAGATTCAAGTAAAGTTCTCCAGTCCTCTCTTCAGGTTTCACTTCAAGTGATGCCAAATAATCGAATACTTCATTGTCAGTGACATTTCTGTCTAAGAAAACGGTCAAAGAATTGGCTACATTCCCTTTTATTCCATCAAGCGAAGACACTTCTGTCACCTTCAGTTCTAATTCTGCCGGATTAAACATCTTTCCCTGCGCCTGAGCTCTAATGAAAACCGGTTGGCCTACCTTAAAACGCTGAAAAATTGTTTCATAGTCCTTCCCGAAGAACACAAACTCATGCTTGCCATTGAAATCTTCAATTGCAGCGCGTCCAAAAGGTTGTCCCTTTTTGGTCGTTCTTGTGGTAGTATCAGTCACCATTCCTCCTAACGTAACGACAGCTCCCGGCACTAACTTATCTTCAACGTTCGAACAGTTAGCATTGCATCCATACGTCAATTCCATATAATAGTCATCAAGAGGATGAGCGCTAATATATGTAAGCACAAGTTTCTTCTCTTCCTCGAGAAGCCTAAGACGATTCCAAGGTTCAAAGTCAGGATATGGAGGACGATTAGTCTCAATTGCCTCGAATTCTCCAAAAAGTGACATTTGAAGTGAATTTTTATCATTTTGGAAATTCTGTCCATATTTCACGAGCATATCGGCATACGTTGTGTCAAACATCGGATGGAGCAACATCTCTCTTTGAATGCCAAAACTATCAAATGCCCCTGCAAGTGCCAGCGCTTCTATGGCAGCACGGTTACATCCGGATAAATTTACTCTTTCCACAAAGTCATATATGTCTTTGTAAGGTCCACTTTTTTCTCGTTCAGATATAATAGTATTGACTGCATTCTGTCCAACTCCCTTTATAGCACCCAGTCCAAAACGTATCACTCCATCTTTAGAAACACCAAATTTTTCTACGGACTCATTGACATCAGGGCCCATAACTTTCAGACCCATGTGCATACATTCATCAATGATTACCTTCAATTTGTCGGCAGCCCCAAGATTGCGGCTTAGCACGCCAGCCATATATTCCGCAGGATAATTAGCTTTGAGATATCCGGTTTGATAGGCTACCCAACTATAGCATGTGGCATGACTTTTGTTGAAAGCGTATGATGCAAACTTCTCCCAGTCTGCCCAGATTTTCTCAAGAACTTCAGCTTTGTGCCCGTTTTTCTGACCCTCAGCCATAAACTTGACCTTAAGCTTCTGCATCTTGTCGATCTGCTTCTTACCCATCGCCTTACGAAGCATATCACTCTCGCCTCGCGTGAAATTAGCAAGCAGACGCGACAGGAGCATGACCTGTTCTTGATAGACAGTGACACCGTATGTTTCCTTCAGATACTTCTCCATAATCGGAATATCATATTCGATCGCTTCTTGCCCATGCTTTCTGGCAATAAAAGAGGGAATATAGTCCATTGGTCCCGGACGATACAAGGCGTTCATCGCTATCAAGTCTTCAAACTTTGAGGGTTGAAGTTGTCGAAGATATGTACGCATACCAGCTGATTCAAACTGGAAAGTCGAGGTTGTTCTGCCGTCGCAATATAGTTTGAATGTAGCAGGGTCATCCAGTGGTATGTTCTCAATATCAAGATCTATTCCTTTTGAAGCCTTGATATTGGCAAGTGTCTCCTTGATGATGGAAAGAGTCTTAAGTCCAAGGAAGTCCATCTTGATGAGCCCCGTATCTTCGATGATGCTTCCTTCATACTGAGTTGTTATTTGCTTAGTGCCATCTGCATCTGTTGCAGTGGACACAGGAACCCAATCTGATATTTCATCCCGGCAAATGATTACTCCACAAGCATGAATGCCGGTGCCTCGAATGTTCCCTTCAAGTTGAGTGGCATACTTGATTGTATCCCTGATCTTGGGATCAGGATTATGAGTCTCATTCTCAAAATCCTTATTGTATTTCAATACATTCTTGAGATTAATCTTGGGAGCTTTCCCATTTACTTCAGGCAACCTGTCCGGGACTAACTTTTTCAGCCTGTTCGACTCAGCTACGGAAACTTCAAGCACACGGGCCACATCAGCAAGGGCACTCTTGGTAGCCATAGTCTGGAAGGTGATTATATGCGCTACTTTCTCAGCTCCATATTTCTCTGTGACATATTTCAAGACTTCATAGCGTCCGTCATCATCGAAGTCAACGTCGATATCAGGGAGCGAGATACGGTCAGGATTCAAAAATCTCTCAAAAAGCAAGTCATATTTGATTGGATCTACCCTTGTGATGCCAAGACAATACGCCGCTGCTGATCCGGCAGCCGAACCACGGCCGGGACCTATACTAACTCCAAGCTTATTGCGTCCTGTGTTGATGAAATCTTGCACTATAAGAAAGTAGCCTGGGAAACCCATT
The DNA here is from genome assembly GCA_964634905.1 of uncultured Sangeribacter sp. Classification (GTDB taxonomy): domain Bacteria; phylum Bacteroidota; class Bacteroidia; order Bacteroidales; family Muribaculaceae; genus Lepagella. The sequence continues at coordinate 50,543 of CAZWJO010000006.1, read as the reverse complement.
GTCTTCATTATATAAAGCTCGAAGTTCAATCGTTCTGCCACATCCGGAGGAAGAGGGTCTCCATATATCTTTCTTGCGCCTTCCATAGTCAACTTATTGAGATAGTCAGCCTCAAACTTGATACGATAAAGTTTGTCATAGCCTCCCAAACGGGCTATCTTCTTTTCCCCTTCTTCTCGGGATAACACTACATTGCCATTCTCGTCCTGAGTGAACTCATCATAAAGCTGCTCCTCTGTGATGCGACTACGATATTCTTCTTCAGTTCCAAATTCTTTTGGAATCTCGAAAAATGGCATGATCGGTGCATGATCTATGGAATAAGATTCCACCTTATCAAGCACTTCCATAGTGTTCTCAAGAGCTTCTGGAAAATCATAGAATATCTTTTGCATCTCTTCAGGACTCTTCAGCCATTCTTGCTTAGTATAGTGCAACCGGGCTTCATTGAAGGTCTTTTGCATTGAAACGCATATAAGGCGATCGTGGGCTTCTGCATCATCTTCGTATGTGAAATGCACGTCATTTGTCGCAACAAGTTTTATCCCATGTTTTCTTGCAAGTGAGACAAGCACTTCATTCACTTTGCACTGCTCAGGATAGACTTCACGATTAGAATTTTCTTTGAACGTTTCGTGTCTTTGGAGTTCGAGATAATAGTCATCACCAAACGTATTCTTATACCATAAAATTCTTTCTTCCGCAGCTTTTAAATCATCGTTAAGAATAAACTGAGGCACCTCACCACCAAGACACGCGCTGCAGATGATAAGACCCTCCTTATGTGCTTCAAGCTCTACCCTATCTGTTCTTGGCTTGAAATACATACCGTCTGTCCAAGACTTGCTGACAAGTTTGATGAGATTTTTATATCCCTTCAGATTTTTAGCAAGCACGATCAGATGGTAACCTCTGTCACTTTTGTCACGTCGGTCTGTCAACCTATCTTTGGCTACATACATCTCGCATCCAATGATTAGCTTGAATTGTTGATCCTCCGGTAGCCCTGAGTTTTTCTTTTTTACATAATTCCACATTTCCTTGACTCCGAACATATTCCCATGGTCTGTAAGGGCAATCCCCTTCATACCAAGTTCAATAGAACGGTCTACAAGTTCCTGAATCGACGCCTTCCCATCAAGAAGACTATATTGTGAATGCACATGAAGGTGCGTAAATTCTGCCATATTAGTTTTGCGTTGTTCGTTTTGCGTTTTGCGTTGTACGTTTTGCGTTGTATGTTGTACGTTATATGTAGTCCGTTGATCGTTAATCGTTTATCGTTGTCAAGGAATTCTTCCATATCCCTTGAATGTCCTGATATAATAAGGTTGAGTAATGTCAGATATCACAACCCCCTTTGAAGATGAAGCATGTATAAAATTAGCTTCATCAATCATTATGCCAACATGAGATACTTTATCCGGGTCTTTACCCGTAGCAAAAAAACAAAGATCTCCTTTTTCCACATCATTTTTCTTTAGATTCTTGCAAAATTCCTTCTGTTGGGCGCTATTGCGAGGAAGCTTGACACCTGTGATTTTCTCGTAAATAACTAGGACCATTCCTGAGCAGTCGCAACCTTCTCCCTTCTCTGCCTTTCCGTATGCGTAAGGGGTTCCCAACCATCCGGAGGCCTCTTTGACAATTTTTTCCCTCGTTTTTGTATCTAATTCCACATGACCTTCATCTCTTTCATGATCATTTTTATCCTTTTTAAGGTGCTCATAATTAGATTTATGATGTGCTTCACCACCTTTCTTTGAAGTGTGGCATGAAGAAAGTGACAGTCCAGTTAAGACTACCACAAAAAGCGTGATAAAATGTGGAATCCTTCGTTTCATACTGCAAATTTACTCAATTGTAAGATTTTTTCAAAGTATTTTAATACTTTTTTCATTTCTTTATTCCTTATATTAAATAAAATTAAAAAGATAAACCATTCCAGACTATTGGTGTCATATTTGTTGTTTAATGATTGTGAAGGTCAGGATTCATAGTAAAATCCTTTATATAGCCTTCAATTTTTCTGAGTAATTAATGAGATGATTCGTAATGTATCATAAGTACAATTATAATGAATGTCAGTACGAATCAATTATGCATTATGCATTATGAATTATGCATTAAAAACTCACCATAAATTCAATCGAAAAAGAAAAATTAACCAATATACGACAAATGAAAGTAAAGTATCTTGTAGCAGTGACAGCGGCAGCGGTAATGATTCCGGCTGCAGGTATGGTCTATAGCAATACCGTCACAAACTCCAACCACTCGCAGGACAAAGAGCCTGAGTTCATCACCATCTCAAGAGCCCCTTCATTCGAGACAGACTTCACAAAAGCTGCTGAAAGCACTGTCAATTCTGTCGTGTGCATCAAAAGTTTCGTTGTCCCCAGCCAACAATATGGCGGCAACCAGGGAGGATATATGGATCCTTTTGGTATGTTCGACTTCTTCTTTGGCCCTCAACAGCGTCCACAACAGCCTCAGCAACGTCAGAAGAAGAATAGTGAACCTGTGCAGAGTGGGCTCGGTTCCGGCGTTATCCTGAGTGAAGATGGCTATATCGTGACAAATAATCACGTTATTGACGGAGCTGACAGTCTGGAAGTACTTCTCAATGACAATTCTACATACGAGGCTCGCGTGATAGGCACAGATGAATCTACCGACCTGGCTCTCATTAAAATCGATGCTAAAGGTCTGAGTGCAATTAAGGTTGGCAATGCAGAGAGTCTCCGTCTTGGTGAGTGGGTGCTCGCTGTCGGCAATCCTTTTGGTTTTAATTCTACTGTGACAGCCGGTATTGTAAGTGCAAAGGCTCGTAGTATTACGGATAATTCCCACAGAAGAAACAAAATGGGTATTGAGGCTTTCATCCAGACTGACGCCGCCCTCAACCCTGGAAACTCAGGTGGAGCTCTCGTAAATCTCAATGGAGAACTTGTGGGTATCAATGCTGCAATTTATTCTAATACCGGTTCTTATTCCGGATTCTCCTTCGCAATACCGACCACAATTATGGCAAAGGTAGTGGCTGACCTCCGTGAATATGGTACTGTACAACGTGCAGTCCTGGGAATCACAGTTGCTGATCTTACTCCTGAAATTGCTAAGGAAAAAAATATCACTGCTACGAAGACAGGTGTTCTCGTTGCAGGAGTTGCAGACAGAAGCACTGCCAAAGAGTTAGAACTTCAAGAGGATGATGTCATTGTAGCTATTAACGGCACGGATGTGAAGAATCTTCCGGAACTTCATGAGCAACTCGCTAAGTATCGTCCCGGTCAAGAAATCACAGTGTCATATTATCGCGACAACAAGAAGATAACGAAGAAGGCTACTCTGCGTAATACTCAAGGAAACACTGAAATCACAAAGAAAGGAGACTTCTCAGAGTTAGGGTGCGCATTCATGAAGCTTAATGGAGAAGCGCTAAAGGAACTCGGAATCAGCAACGGCGTGAAAGTGACCGGTCTTAAAAATGGGCTTATCAAAGATGCCGGAGTGAAAGAAGGATTCATAATTGTTGAGGTCAACGACCGTCCTGTTAAGTCGACTGAGGACATTGAGAACATTTACAATAGAATCATGAAAGATGATGATGATGAAGACAAAGTAATGATTCTGAGTGGTATTTATTCTAATGGCAAAAAACGTACGTATGCCGTAAATCTCATGGATTAAAGAAGATATAGGCGTATACTCTTTCTGATACGTTAAAATTCTGAAAGAAGTGCGACTTAACAAAACAAGTCGCGCTTTTTTTATGTTTACATATTAGTAGCAAGTTTCAAAAAGATAATATCCTGTAAATTTGCATAATCCAAAATTTATTATTAACTTTGCAATAATTTGTGTAAGCTTATATATGAGACAATTAAAGATAACAAAGTCAATCACCAATCGTGAAAGTGCGTCGCTCGACAAGTATCTGCAAGAGATAGGCCGTGAGGAACTTATCTCAGTTGCTGAGGAGGTCGAGCTGGCTCAACGAATCAAGAAAGGTGACCACGCAGCACTCGAAAAATTGACCAAGGCAAATCTTCGATTCGTTGTGTCTGTGGCTAAGCAGTACCAAAATCAGGGACTCAGCTTGCCCGACCTTATTAACGAAGGAAACCTTGGATTGATTCGTGCCGCTCAAAAATTCGATGAGACAAGAGGATTTAAATTTATTTCCTACGCTGTTTGGTGGATCCGCCAGTCAATCCTGCAAGCCCTTGCAGAGCAGAGCCGAATCGTGAGATTGCCGCTCAATCAGGTTGGTTCCCTAAATAAAATCAGTAAGGAACTTTCTAAGTTCGAACAAGAAAACGAACGCCGTCCTTCTCCTGAAGAATTGGCTGAACGCCTTGACATTCCTGTCGACAAGATTTCAGATACTCTAAAAGTCAGTGGTCGTCACATTTCTGTTGATGCTCCTTTTGTTGAGGGAGAAGACAATTCGCTCCTTGATGTGCTTCCTAACGACGACAGTCCAAGTGCAGATGCTTCCCTTACTCAGGAATCCCTCTCCAAGGAAGTGGACCGTGCTCTACGTCAGCTCTACGATCGTGAACGTGAGATCATCAAAATGTTCTTCGGTATCGGTTGCCAGGAAATGACTCTCGAAGAAATCGGCGCAAAGTTCGACCTTACACGTGAACGTGTACGCCAAATTAAGGAAAAAGCTATCCGTCGACTTAAAGGTCAGAAGAGCAAACTCCTGAAAAGCTACTTAGGGGAATGATGAATGAAAAATTATGAATGATTAAATTTTAATTGTCAATTCATAATGAAAAAAGGCTGTCAATTGCGACAGCCTTTTTTATTTTATCATTTGTAATTTCATCATTTATCATTGACCTTGATGCCGTCGCGTTTCAGCAGAGCGTCTACTGTCGGCTTTTTGCCACGGAATTCAACGTAGAGTTCCATTGGATCTACTGTGCCTCCTGATTCAAGCATTTTATGGAATTTATCAGCTGTCTTCTTGTCGAATATTCCATTCTCTTGGAAAGCTGCAAAGGCGTCTGCATCCAAAGATTCTGCCCATTTGTAACCATAATATCCTGCTGCGTATCCTCCAGAGAAGATATGGCCAAACTGCGGAGATATAAGGCATCCATCCACCATATCAAATATTTTTACCGGTGCAAGGGCTTCCTTTTCAAAGACAGCTATGTCTTGGGAAGCGCGTATGGGATCTTCAATAGTATGATATGCCATATCAGTGTAGCCGAAACCAAGTTGACGCATGCAACTGTAAGCCGCTCCAAATTGAGAAGCTGTGACAAATTTATCGATCAACTCCTTGGGCATCTTCTTGCCGGTCTTATAATGCTTGGCAAATGTGTCGAGGAATTTTTGCTCCGTTAGATAGTTTTCGTTAAACTGAGAGAAAAGCTCAACAAAGTCATGATATACATTCGTTCCGCTAAGACTTGCATACTTAGCCTGAGAACTTAGGCCGTGTAGTGCGTGTCCAAACTCATGGAGGAAGGTCTCTACTTCACTTGGAGTGAGAAGCACCGGTTCGTTACCTACTGGTTTGGAGAAATTCATTACTATGGAGATTACAGGCACATTGCGATTGCCTTCATCATCCTTAGTCTCGGTATTGAACTCTGTCATCCAAGCTCCGGATCCTTTTCCGGGACGATAATAGAAATCAGAATAAAGGATTCCGAGAATCTTTCCATCTTTGTCATACACTTCAAATGCCTCTGCATCGGGATGATATGTCGGAATGTTCTTATTGCGCTTAAATGTGTAGCCATAAAGTTTTGTAGCAAGCCCAAACACTCCATCTATTGTATTGTTGAGTTCGAAATATGGCTTCATGTCTTCATCATTGAAGGCATATTTTTCATTCTTCAACTTATCATACCAATATGAGTAGTCCCACGGCATTAGAACGAAATCCGGTCCCTCTGTCTGGCGTGCAAAAGCCTGAACATCTTCGATTTCTTTGCGCATAGGCTCTGTATAATTATCTTTAAGATTTCCCAAAAACTCCATTACAGTTTCAGGATTTCCTGCCATTGTATGTCCAAGCTTATATTCAGCGTAATTCTTATGACCTAATAATTTGGCTATCTCCAGACGAACATTTGCGATGTCTTTAAGGATTTCCACATTGGAGTATTCTCCTTCCATATTTCGCGACCCATAAAGTCTATACATTTTTTCGCGTAATTCACGATTATCGGCGTATTTCATAAATGGTCCGTATGAAGGAGCGAAAACTGTGATTAAATACAGCCCTTCGTCATTGCTTTTACCTTCTTCTGCAAATGCTTCGTCTGCCTCAGCTTTAGCAGCCGCTTTGATAGATTCAGGGAGACCGGCAGTCTGTTCTTCAGTTATGAACATTCGGCGAGCTTTATCTTTCATTCCATTAGTGACATTCTGAGAAAATTTTAGATTAAGATCGCTCAGTTCTGCGGTAAGTTTTCGATATTTCTCCCTGTCGGCTCCTTTGAGAGCTGCTCCATTATCAGCGAATGATGAGTAGGTCTCGGTAATAAGTCTTTTTTCTTCAGAAGTCAATCCCTCCTCTTTATCCCTATTTTCATAAACCTGCTTTATGCGTTCAAATAGTTGTTCATTAAGAAGGATGTTGGCTTCATGTTCAGAAAGAAGTGGAGTGATAGCTTGCATAGCAAGCTGATAATCCTCATCTCCACAAGCACTCTCAAGATTAGAGAGAGCAAGAACTGCCCTATTCAATTCCCAACTACTTCTGTCGAGAGCAGCAATTGTATTCTCAAATGTCGGGATCGATCTCTGATTGACAATTGCCGCAATAGCTTTATTCTGATATTCTATCCCTTCCTTGACTGCTGCTTCAAGGTCGGCAGCGGTAATCTTATCAAAAGGAAGGACATTGTAAGGAAGGCCGGAAGGTGCCAACACCGGATTGGTGCTGTCATTGATGGCCTGTGCATGTATAGAGCCTGTTGCCATTGCTGTTGCTACTAAAATTGATAAAACTGTTTTTTTCATAAATGCAGATGCGGGAACCCGGATTACAGTCCGAATTCCCGTCTATTAAATATTGATTAATTTATTCTTCCTAACATATCACTCTGCAGCTTGCTTGCCTACCATGATGACTTCGATAAGATTCTTACCATCGTAGACATTCTTTAGGAAACTGTTGAATTCATCAAGAGTCAAAGATTGAAGAGCTTCGATGTAGCCTGCGTATGTATTAGCACCTCTTTCGGCCGACATGATTGCACCTTCCCAATAGCTATTGGTCTTTGAATTTATCTCATACTGCTTAATGGCTGCTTCCTTCACTTTATTGAAGTGGTCAGCTTTAGCACCATTATTGAGAAGATCTTCAAGCTCCTTATCGGCGCGAGCCTCAAGACGTTCGAGTTTATCTTCTGCAGTCTGATATGCATACATAAGTTGCCAGATATTATTGGAGAAGTTGTAGAATGCTGAAACGGATGCGCCATAAGTGCCTCCTTCATCTTCACGGAGAGTCTCAGTGAAAATGATATCAAGCACATCCCCCATGAGATCGATCATTATGCTGTTCTTAACATTCCATTCAAGATTACTTCCAGTATAAAGATTGAACACGGTAGTTCCAGGAGTCTGCATAGGCACTTCAAACTTATCTTCAACCTTGCCCTTAACTGGATCTATATTTGTCACAACCTTGTAATCAGAAGCCATACCCTTAGAAGGAAGAGAAGCAATATATTGCTCAAGCAGTGGGCGAAGAGTTGCCTCATCGATATTACCAACGAAAATGAAAGTATAGTCAGCAGCATTTTCAAGGCTCTTTTTAGCCAAAGATAACATATTTAAATAGTTAGCTTTTTCAAATACTGCAAGATCTTGAACACCCATCAAAGGATTGTCACCGTAAGTGGTTTTGGCGCGCTGACGAGCGAAAATCATCGTTGGAAGCTGATCCTGATTAGCAAGAAGGGGCTTGTACTGTTCTACTTGAGCCTGATATGTAGTTTCATCAGGATTTAACTCAGTGAAGTAAGCGTAAATGACTTCCATAAGGGTACCGAAATCCTTTACACTTGAACTTCCTTCAAGCACATCTGTGTAGTTATTAACTGAATATCCTAAAGAAACAGTCTTACCTGCAAGATATTTCTTCATCATGTTGATGTCGAAATTTCCAAGTTTGGAAAGTTCCACAGCAAGTGGCATCACAAGTACATCAGCGGCTTGCTCTTTTGAATAAGCCTGCTTGCCTCCCTTACGGAAAGCTTGAACTGCAATTTCATCAGCCTTAAAATCTGTAGTCTTAAGGATAACTTTCACTCCATTAGAAAGAACAAACTCAGTTGTGCCCATCAATTCATTCTTAGATGTTGACTTGATAGAACCCGGAGCAGGAAGTTTTTCAATTAGAGGTTCAGTAATCACTTCATCTACGTATGCTTCGTAAGGAGCGTTGATGGTGGCTTCAAGGGCAGCAATAATTTCTTCTTCTTTTAGAACGTTTGTATTGTCATTAAGAGGCTGACTAACTACGATAACTTGATTTTCTGCAGTCAGCATCTGGGCAGCAATTTGATTGTAGGCTTCAACAGGAATCATTGGAAGCATTTGCTGAGCAAGTTGCAACTCAATTTCAATACCCGGAGTCGGTTCGTTTTCAATGAAATGACGGATAAGTTCACGAGCATAAGTGCTGTTGTAGGTTTTATCTTTTTCATTGAATGACTTTTCATAACTATTCAAAAGTACGGAAGTAGCGCGTTCAAGTTCAGACTGAGTAAAACCTGTCTTACAAGCTCTCGCAACAATGCTCATTGCAGCATTATAGGCAGTAAGAATGTCGCCTGAAGGCACAACATATATAGCAAACGCATCTTTTGTAGCGGCAACAAGGAAATCATCGATCATGACTTGTGCGGCAGCATAAGGACACTCCGGATTAGTAGAATATTCATCAAGGCGATCTTGAATCATTTTGACAAGGACAGTCTTAATAAGAGCATCTGTCATATATCCTTCCACTGAGTTACGCATCTCCCAAGGCATCTTGGCTTGCTTGAAGAATGTCATCACTGTTGTGTTTCTAAGTTCAGGGTCTTCAAAATGAACATATATTGGCTTTTCATTATCGCTTACTACCACATATTCACGAGGAGCCGCATTATCAGGCATAACGACTGTGGAGAAAAGTTCCTTTACTTTCTTTTCCATCTCATCAGCATCGAAATCACCAACAATAAAAATACCTTGTTGATCAGGACGATACCATTTCTTATAGTATGCTCTCAAAGTCTCAGGCTTGAAGTTCATGACCACTTCCATCTTGCCGATAGGCATCTGCTGATATTGATATTCCTCGAAAATCTGTGGAAGGATAGCCATGTTCATTCGAGTCTGGGCATCGCTACGATAACGCCATTCCTCATTGATAACTCCACGCTCTGCTTCGATCTCTGACTCTTCAAGAAGAATACCGTCACACCAGTCGCGTATTACGAGAAGAACACTGTCCATAAGAGGCTTGTCTGTCGTGATTACATTGTCGATGTTGTAGACAGTCTCGTCAAACGCAGTGTAAGCATTGATATCTTCCCCGAAACGTATACCCTTACTCTGAAGGTAATTCAGCATATTCTTTCCTGGATAATGAGTGGTACCGTTGAAAGCCATGTGCTCAAGGAAGTGAGCAAGACCAAGTTGCTCTTGAGTCTCAAGTGTGCTACCAACCTTCTGTGCAATATAGAAGTTGGCACGCTCCTTGGGTTGCTCGTTGTGGAGAATGTAGTAGGTCAAACCATTTGGAAGAACACCGGTCTTGACCTCTGGTTTAAGCGGCAGCGGAGTCACTTGCATCTGCTGCGCAAAGGCAACCACAAACATTAGTATCAGGGTTGCCAGACTGGTAAGTCTTTTCATGCTGTTATTATTGTTTTTATTAATGTATTGTTCTGTCATTGATAAGATTTATGTGTCTTATAAGAGTTATAAGACTTATAAGAATGAACAAAAAATCCTTATAAGCCTTATATATAATTAGACGCAAAAAAACATAAAAAATTACATTTTTATCAAAGTTTTTTGCGTAATTATCATATCCATCGCCACATCATGCGGTTCCGAGGGTATGCTGTCGAATAGTTGGAACTCATATCCTACTCCTATTTTCGTTGCTTTTGAAGTGGCAAGAAGTCTGTCATAGAATCCTTTCCCTCTCCCAAGCCTATTCCCTTTCCTATCGAAAGCTACTGCGGGGATAATCATCAACTCAATGTCTTCCACATCAGCATAATTATCGCCTGTGGGCTCTTCTATATGGAAGGATCCCAGTTCAAGCCTTGATTCCTCGTAGGGGAGAATATCAAGGTTCACTCCGTTGACTCTTGGCAGGAAGAAGTTTTTCCTATCATGCCATTTCTTCAAGAAGCGTATTGTCGACAATTCATCCGGCAGAGAATGATACATCAATATGTTTTCTGCCATAATGAACGCAGCTGTCTTCTCCAATTGCGAGAAGACCTCGTCTGCGGCACTCTCCTTCTCTCTATCCAAGAGCATCATCCGGAGATTCTTTATCTTTCTGCGTATTTCTGATTTCTCCATATCTCTTTATTATCGTGTGTTTTAAATAGATTATATTTTTCTCTTATCAAATCTGACTCCCTATCAGTAGGGGGAATCAAATTTATTGCTGACTTTCCATCTTTAAGCATCTCCAATGCCTTCTTGACAGTGACATCTTCTTGATTCAACATCTCTATAAGCCCATTATATCCAAGCACATTACGTGCTATCTGTGCTTTAAGCAGATTCAAGATGATGTTGCGGCTTCTATTGATATAATACCAACGAGCAGGCACTCCATTATGAGCTGCAAATTCTACAAAACCTTCAAGCAACGTCTGATCTCGGGGAATAACCCTTTCAAGCTCTTCGATAGTCTTCACATTCTTAGTCATGGAACGGTATTTCTCGGCTACTTGGAAGGCATATTTTGTAATAAGACCTTTATTGCTAACATTCACATAATAGGATGAGAATCCTGTCGTATCTTCCGGAACGAAAACATCCGGCATTATTCCACCTCCTCCGTAGACTTTTCTTCCACCGTTCGTAAGGAATAGTTTGCTCTTATCAAGCTTTATGCTGTCGGCATTGTAGAATTCTCCATGCTCAAACCTGTCGACAATATCCATGACGTATTTGCCGTCAGCACCCCTTTCGTATGGTTTCTGAATGCATCTTCCTGATGGAGTGTAATAGCGGGCCACAGTCAAGCGAATTGCGCTACTGTCTGGCAATTCTATCTGATGTTGTACAAGACCCTTGCCAAATGAACGGCGACCAATCACAAGACCTCGATCATTGTCTTGGATTGCACCTGCGAATATCTCGGAAGCTGATGCTGAATATTCATCTATCAAGACTGCAATCGGCATATTCTGGAAATGTCCGTTGCCGTCGCTTACAGCTACACTTCGATTGTCGTTTAATTTACCATTGGTGCTTACTATTATCCTATCATCCGGCAAGAATTCATTTGCCATCAATATTACTTGGTCAAGGAATCCGCCTGAATTGCCTCTCAAGTCTATGACAAAGCTTTTGGCTCCTTGAGCAGCTAATTGAAGAAGTGCCATATAGAACTCTTCGTATGTATTTCTTCCAAATTTAGATACTTTCAGATATCCTATTCCATTTTCTTTATCTGCAATATAGACAGCGTCGACACTATTGACAGGAATATCATCGCGTACGACATCGAAATCAAGAAGTTTATCGGAATTCGACCGCTTAATCTTCAACTTGACTTCTGTGCCTTTAGGACCGCGAAGAGTCTTGAACACATTGTCTTGGGTTGCCTTCTTTCCCGTAAGAATCGAGTCGTTTGCAGCTACAATCTTGTCGCCATTCATCAAACCAACCTTTTCAGCCGGGCCGCCTGCTATCACATCTACTACCACAACACTGTCATTGACAATCTGGAAAGATACTCCTACACCTGAGAAATGTCCATCCATATCCTCATTTGTAGCTGTCAGTTCCTCTGGTGTAAAATATACCGAATGAGGATCTAATCCTGCAAGTAGGTCGGGCACAACTGTCGCAAGGAGAGAATCGACATCTATTCTGTCGACATACTCGTTCTCTATCAAATCCAAGATTGTCCGCAACTTTGCCTCGGCAGGGGTCACTCTACTGACCGAAAGATATTTTCCGATAAAGATGCCTCCTGTAAGTCCAAGTGCCAATACAAGCGGTATCAATACGAATCCTATGTTTCTTTTCTTATTCATTATATTTATATCTTTACCCCAATACCATTGCTCTCCTCACCATTAACCCTATAACCTCTTAACCCTTTAACCTCTTAACCCTCGTATTTCGCCTGCGGAATACGAATTATAAGGGCATGTGCACAACTTTTATTCCAGCTCTTCTCAGAAGTTCCAATCCATCTTGAATTCTATATAGATCAGAAAATACTACCCTCTTGATCCCAGCTTGAATGATGAGCTTACTGCATTCCATACATGGCGACGCTGTGACATACAACGTCGCTCCTTCACTGGAATTATTACTTCTGGCTACCTTTGTTATGGCATTGGCTTCTGCATGAAGTACGTATGGGAATGTCACGTTATTTTCTTCACAAATATTCGGAAAACCTGACGGTGTCCCATTAAATCCATCTGAAATGATCATGTTATCCCTGACAAGCAGTGCGCCAACTTTCCTGCGTTGACAATATGAGTTCTCACTCCAAATTTGTGCCATTCTCAAATAGCGCTCATCAAGAAGACGCTGCTTATCTTCAAAACTAGATCTATTGGCTAACTCCATATATGGAATTCATTTACAGTTCTGAATTATCAGTTAGGAAATGTTCTGCATCAAGAGCTGCTTTTGCGCCACTTCCCGCTGCTACAATTGCTTGTCGATAGCGTGGATCAGCTACATCTCCAGCGGCAAACACACCATCAACACTTGTTTCCGTGGTTTGACCTTTCACTTTTATGTATCCCTGCTCATCAAGTTCAAGTTGACCATTTAGGAATTTTGTATTCGGATTGTGTCCGATGCCAAGGAAGAACCCATCTATCTTGATATCAAAATGATCTTCCTGATCCGTACCTTTTGCTCTCACTACATGTGCACCTTCCACGACTTCTTCTCCAAAGAGTCCGGTCACATTGCAGTCGAAAAGTATCTCTATATTTGGAGTATTGGCCACTCTCTTACGCATCACATCGCTTGCTCTCAGAAAAGACTTACGGACTATTAGATAAACTTTATTGCACAGAGATGACAGATACAGAGCCTCTTCACAAGCGGTGTCACCACCACCTACTACTGCAACGTCTTTCTTACGGTAGAAGAATCCATCGCATACTGCACATGCACTTACTCCCATACCCTGATACTTGATTTCATCTGGTATACCAAGATATTTTGCGCTTGCTCCTGTACTGATGATGACTGTGTTTGCAATAATCTCTTCTCCATGATCGTCGATGGCAACAAATGGTCGCTTTGAAAGATCAATGCTCTCTATGTTGCGCGAACGTACTTCAGCTCCAAATCTTTCTGCTTGCTTGCGGAGTTGATCCATCATCTCCATTCCTCCTATTCCATCGGGATAGCCGGGGAAATTCTCTATTTCTGTTGTTTGAGTTAGTTGGCCTCCAGGCTGATTGCCTTCATATATGATTGGAGTCAGATTTGCTCTACCGGCATAAATACCGGCTGTATATCCTGCCGGTCCCGATCCTATTACAAGTACTTTTACAGTAGACATAATTATTTGTATTTTTAGTTTATAAAGCCGCATTTATTGTAGTTCTTAATAAATGATGTTACTTATAAAAGATACTACAAAAACCTATGCTTGCATGAATGATATTATTATCTTAACTTATAACAAATAAAAAGCTAATTATTTCAGAAAAACGCATCTTTTTTTCAAAAATCGATTATCTTAGATCTACTATTTCAACCTTTGGATATTTTGATTTTGGATATACAAATGTCGTTTCAGGCAGTTTTTGTCCACTTTTGACCTGTGTGATTGATACTGTAACTTTCTGTCCATTAGAAGGGATAATAACTAATTTTGAGGGATATACTGACCCTTCAGGGATTGTCACATGCACACTTTTGTAACCTGTTTGCTTTGATTTGGGTGTCAATACTATTGTCTTGCTCCCTTTGTTCTGTCCTTTCGCGAAAGTAGCCGTGAAATTTGACGAATAGGTATTGACAATAGAAAGAGGATTTGCTTCCGCGACCTCCTGAGGAGTAGGTGTCATCAACGTCGTCTCTGCATTCTTTGCATTATATGTCCACATATTCTTACCATCATACCAGGTGGAGCTTGATGGGGTCTGCAATGCAAATTTCTTTCCCGCAGCTTTCATCGTGCCCGAGATTTTTTGTTGTCCATAGTCAAGTGTGAATGATGCTGTCAATCCTGAGGAACCATTTATTCCAGAAGCCGCTTTCTTCAATATTGCGTCTGCAGTCTCTGTCCCATAAATTGAAAACGCACCACTTAACATTGCTATCACTATCAATATCTTTCCTATTATCTTCATCTTATTGATCTTTTGTTTTTCTATATTAGAGTGATCTCACTTCTTCCAGTTTAATCTTGATGAATCTTAAATTTGCTCATCATTCCAAACCCAATGTCGAAAGCAAATCTTCAAGCGACATTCCATCAATAAGTACACTCCTTGGCTTCCCTCCGGTAGCTGGTCCCACAACTCCAAGCGATTCAAGTTGATCCATTATTCGCCCGGCACGGTTATACCCGATCTCATACCTGCGCTGCACCGCTGATGTTGAAGCCACTCCACTCATCACTACTTGACGCGCAACTTCAGCAAGGAGCGGATCTTTCTTACCCAAATTTGAAGCGTCCAATTCCTGAGTTTCTCCTTCACCTCCTATTTGTGGTTCCGGGAGCATATATGCACCTTGTGGATATGGTTGCCGCGCTATATAATCGCATACTTTTTCTACTTCGGGAGTATCCACGAAAGCACATTGCACTCGGGTCATCTCCCCGTTATTGCTTATAAGCATATCGCCTCGCCCGATCAGTTGCTGAGCCCCTGTTGAGTCAAGAATTGTCTTCGAATCGACACCTGAACTTACCTTGAATGCTATTCTGACAGGGAAGTTAGCTTTGATCATACCTGTGATGACATTGGTAGAAGGTCGTTGGGTTGCTATGATAACATGTATTCCCACTGCTCTGGCAAGCTGAGCCAATCGGGCGATTGGTAGCTCCACCTCCTTACCCGCAGTCATAATCAAATCGGCAAACTCATCAATTATGACGACAATGTAAGGCATAAAGCGATGTCCTTCTCGTGGATCAAGCTTCTTCTCCTTGAACTTCTCATTATACTCAGTCACTTGACGTACGAAAGCTTTCTCAAGCAGCTGATATCTTTCATCCATCTCAGCACATAATGAACTAAGCGTTGCAACAACATTTTCCATATTCGTTATGATAGGCTGAGGAGCATCTGGAATTTTGGCAAGATAGTACTTCTCTATCTTTGCATATAGAGAAAATTCAACACGTTTTGGGTCAACCATCACGAATTTTAACTCTTCCGGCCGCTTAGAGTAAAGCAAAGACGTGACAATTGCATTCAGTCCTACTGACTTTCCTTGTCCCGTAGCGCCGGCTACAAGAAGATGGGGCATCTTTGCAAGGTCAGCTATATATACCTCGTTAGAAATTGTAGATCCTAATGCCACGGGAAGTTTATACTTCGAATTTTGATACACTTTCGATTGAATGATTGTGCGCATCGATACTGTCTGAGCTTCCTTATTAGCCACCTCTATGCCTACTGTTCCTTTCCCGGGGATTGGAGCAATGATTCTCACTCCGTTCGCAGCCAGTGAAAGGGCAAGGTCATCTACAAGGTTTCGGATTTTTGCTATCTTGACTCCGGTATCCGGACGTATCTCATAGAGAGTAACTGTTGGACCTACAGTCGCCTCTATGCTCGTGATAGGTATACCAAAATCGAGCAACGTTTGTCTGATTTTTTCCTTGTTTTCGAGTAGCTCTTCAGAGTCTACAGAAATTTTATCTTTTCCGGGAAGCAAATATTCTGCCGGCGGAAACTTATATTCATGAGTAAAGAGTTTTTCATCGTAAGAAGAGCCCCTATTTTGAGATCCTTTTTCAATCTGATTGACATTGACCGTCATCACTTCATCTGTGTCTTTTACTTCGGCATCTTCCTTCTCAAATATCTCTTCCGCCTCCGTAGTAATATTTTTTTCTTCATGATAGTCTTCTTCCACATTTGATTCTTCAGAATCCACATTTGATTCTTCAGAATCTATGTGTTCGCTCTCAACCTCATCTGGAGTTTCGGATTCTCTTTTCGATTTTGTTATATCTTCCGGTAGTTTGTTTTCTTCCTCCTGTTTTTCATCACCAGAGGTTTCAAAGATGTCGCTTATAAAGCCACTTTCTTCAATTGATTCTTCTGAAATAGCCAAGGAATTTGGATCCTCATCAATACGGTCAAACCGAGAATACGACTCATCCTCATCTTCTGTAAGATCGTTCATTTCAAAGATTGTGTCTGCATTGGGATTAAACGTTACATTTTCAAACTCCGTCTGCTCTGTTTTTTCCTCTTGGGGTTCATCGTTTTCTGCATATAAAGATTGAGCTAAGTCTGCTTGCCGCTCCCTCTCTCTCTGTTCTTCTATCTTTCTACGCTCAGCTTCTTCCAACTCACGCTGTTGGCGGCGCTTTTCATCATACTGGCGTTTTTTCCGTATGATCCATTTTATCACATCTCGCAGGCATATTACGACAAAGATGGATATCAATACTATCGAAATGATGAAGGCTCCACTCCATCCTATATAGTTATAAATTATCTCATTAATATATCTGCCATGGAATCCTCCCCAATTTACGTCAGTATCAAGCCCTATTGAAACCATCCCTACTACTACACTCAGTGTAATAAAGGCTATGAGTGACTTAATAGTGAAGTCAAGTGTTCGAAATTTTGGATACCCTATCAAAAGCTTAAGCGACATACAAAGTAGCCATACTACTATTACAATAGCTCCTACTCCGAATCCTTGGTTGATGAAGAGCTCAGTGAGACGTGCGCCTCCCTCCCCAGCATCATTTGACACTTCTGTCTCCAGCCCCGTCACTGGAGAAGAGACCATACTCTGGTCGGCTATACATGCACTGAAATATGAAGCAAAGGCTACAGCAAACCATAAGCCTAAACCTCCTAAAATTATACCAAATACAGAGCGTGTGACCACAGAGTCGCGCCATTCCGTAAATGAATTCTTCATCGATCTCCAAAGGGATTTTGAAGGATTTTTTACAGTTTCAGATGCTTTTGTTTCCGGCGCTTTGCTACGGGAAGACGAAGTCTCTTCGCCTGTTGCTTTCTGTTTTGGTCTCCGTCTGCGCCCACTTTGGGCCGACTCCTTTTGTGGAGCTTGCTCGGTGGCTTCTGTGCCCACTGTTCCTATGGTCTCTCCAAGCTCATCCGTTGAGGATATTTCAGGTGAATAATTATGATATTGCTTCATGGGAAGTATGTCTCAAAGTTGGTTTTGCAAGATGTCTTTTATAGTTTTTTATCTATCTTTAGATATAGGATTGCAAAATTAGTAAAAAAAATCGGTAAAATATAAAAAAAAATTGTTAACTTCGCACTTGAAATGAAACCTACAATAATCGCAGGACTCGCCATACTCGTGATTTTATGGGTTTGGCTATGTGTGGGGCTCCTCACTTCCGCCGATGGATTCAATCTGAAAAACATCCTGATAGCGGCTATGAGCGGCATCATCATTTTTGTACCCCTTTATAAAAAATACTTTGGGGGAGAAAAGAAATAGCATGAAATGAAACAGGAATCTGCTCAAACTTCTATCCTTGCAACCAAGACCACTGGATATGGTCTATTGGATAGCATATCTTCGCCGGCCGATCTTCGAAAATTGAAACTCGACCAGTTGCCGGAGCTGTGTGCCGATATTCGGCGTTATTTGATCGACCATCTTTCTGTAAACCCGGGTCATTTCGCCTCAAGCATGGGAGCTGTCGACATTATCGTGGCCTTGCATTATGTCTATGATACTCCTAATGATCATCTATTTTGGGATGTCGGGCATCAAGCATACGCTCATAAGATTTTGACAGGAAGAAAAGAGGCTTTCGTCAATCAAAGGAAGAAAGGTGGTATCAGTGGTTTCCCTTCCCCTCTTGAATCTGATTACGATACTTTTATTACCGGGCATGCCTCTAATTCTATTTCGGCAGCTCTTGGTAGGGCTATTGCTGATAGGAATACACCTGGAAAAGAAAAATGCAAGACTGTAGCTGTCATTGGAGATGCTTCTATTAGCGGTGGGCTCGCTTTTGAAGGTCTCAATAATGTAGCAAACAATCCTAACAACCTTCTTATTATCCTCAACGATAATGAGATGAGCATTGATGCTAATGTTGGTGGTCTGCACGCTTACCTTTCTGAACTATCTACTTCAGCCGGCTACAACAAATGGCGTTCTAAACTTTACAACGCATTCAGGCGCAAAGGCGTAGTTACTGAAGCGGGGAAAGGTAGGATTCAAAGATTTGCTAATTCTGTCAAAAGTCTCGTAAGTGGTAAGCAAAATATCTTTGAAGGTCTGAATATTCGTTATTTCGGTCCATTCGACGGTCATGATGTAATAAAAATTGTCAAGATTCTCAACGATATTAAGGATATGGAGACCCCTCGCCTACTACATCTCCATACCGTCAAAGGAAAAGGCTATAAACCTGCTGAAGAGAATCCTGCTAAATGGCACGCGCCTGGTATGTTCGATCCGGAGACAGGAGAAAAGATTTGTCCTGAAAGTAAAGATGCCCCACTCCCTTGGCAAGAGGTTTTTGGCCGTACATTAGTCGAGCTTGCTAAACAGGATGACCGAGTTATGGGTGTAACTGCTGCAATGCCAAGCGGAACGTCTATTTCAAGGATGCTCGCAGAATTTCCTTCCAGAACATTTGATGTAGGTATTTCAGAGGGACATGCAGTTACTTTTTCCGCAGGTCTTGCGACTGGTGGCAAACGTCCGTTCACTGCTATTTATTCCTCCTTTCTTCAACGTGCATACGATAACATCGTCAATGATGTCTGCATACAAGGTCTCCCTGTCACTTTCTGTATTGATCGCGCCGGAATTGTAGGAGAAGATGGAGTGACTCATCATGGATTGCTCGACATCGCTTATCTCAGATGCATACCTAATATGAAAGTAGCAGCTCCGGCTGATGAAGAGACTTTAAGAGATCTTATGTTCACTTCTATTCAATCCGACGGTCCTCTGGCTATTAGGTATCCACGAGGCAAAGCCACTACAAAAGATTGGCAGACTAAGATGAAAGCCATTCAAATCGGGAAAGGAAGACCTATATATGAGAATGACGATGCTCAAATAGCCATCCTCACAATCGGACCTCTTCTTCACGAAGCTAAAAAAGCCCTGCTGTCATTAAAAAATAAAGATATCAAAGTTGATCTTTACGATATGATTTGGGTAAAGCCTCTGGATACTGAGCTTCTTCGCAGAATTGCTTCTTCTCACAAGACTATCATCACAGTAGAAGATGGGGTCAAGACTGGTGGATTCGGCTCTGCAGTGACTGAATGGTGTAGAGACAATCATTTAGATGTCGAGGTTCAGGTGCTTGGTGCTCCTGATTCATGGGTGTCTCACGGTACAGTGGCGCAATTACATCATGACTGCGGATATGACAGTGCAGGAATAGAAGCTGCTGTCGAGTCTATTGCAGCAATAAAATCCAAATCTTAGACAGATGAAAATCATCATAGCCGGTGCAGGGGAGGTAGGTACTCATCTCGCAAAGATGCTTAGCAATGAAAATCAGGATATCATTCTCATCGACAGTGACCAACAAAAACTTGATTCGTTAGATTCGCATTATAATCTGATGACTCTTTGTGGCTCGACTTCGTCTTTCGATACAATGAGACAAGCTGGTATCCAAAAAGCCGATCTTTACATTGCCGTCACTCCTTACGAGACACGCAACATATCCTCATGCTCGATTGCAAAAAAACTGGGAGTCAGAAAGACTGTAGCCAGAATTGACAACTATGAGTTCATGAAGAAAGAAAACAAGTTGATACTAAAAGAGCTTGGAATTGACACGTTGATTTATCCTGAATATTTGGCGGCCGAGGCTATAAATCTTTCGCTCTCTCACAATTGGGCACGCTATTGGGGAGAACTTGGAAACGGTCAGCTTTTGATGATTGGAGTGAAAATACGCGAAAATTCAAAACTTTGTGGTCTAAAACTTAGAGATCTACCCGTCTCTGCGCATCACTTCCATGTTGCCGCCATTAAGCGTAATGCAGAGACTGTGATTCCCGGAGGTAATGATTCCATAGAAAAAGACGATATAGTATATTTCATTACTACTCCTGAATATGTGGAAGAAGTGCGTGAACTTTGTGGCAAAAAGACGCGTATCATAAAGAAAGTCATGATTATGGGTGGAAGCCAGATTGCAATGCGCTTTTGCTATGCATTTCATGATAAATATCAGGTCCGTCTTATTGACATTGACCGAGAGCGATGCGAATATATTGCAACCGAGATTCCTGATATAGAGGTCATAAATGGAGACGGACGGGATATTGAAGTGTTGAGAGAAAATAATGTGTATCAGTATGATGCTTTTATGGCTCTTACTTCAAAATCAGAGACAAATATTTTGTCGTGTCTGACTGCTAAAGATTTTGGAGTGCCCAAGACTATCGCTGATGTCGAAAATCTCCAATTTTATAGTGTAGCCGAAAGTCTGAATATTGGAACATCTATTAATAAAAAGCTCATGGCATCTTCAAGCATATTCCAGATTCTCCTTGACTCCGATGAATCGAACTCTAAGTTTCTTGCTCTTGCGGATGCTGAAGTGTGTGAACTCGAAGTTAAAGATAAAGCTAAGATTACTAAGGCTCCCGTCAAGGATCTTAATCTTCCATGGGGAATGACTTTAGCTGCGCTAATTCGGAATGATGGTAAAGCAGAACTGATTGGTGGAATGACTCAGATCCATGCGGGCAATAAAGTTGTCGTCTTCTGTCTTTCCGGTTCTATTTCAAAAATTGAAAAGTGGTTCAATTAAAATTTAAATATAACGATTTCATCAATCTGCGCATGCTTCTGCGCACTATTGGTTGGCTGCTCATGGTGCTTTCCGGCTTCATGATTTTTCCCCTCGTCACTGCTTTGATCTATGGAGATTCTGAATTCAAACCAATTTTCCTCTCCATTGTAATCACTCTCCTTAGTGCAGTAGGACTGATGAGTCTAAAGCCAAAAAGCAAAGAAATGGGTAAAAGGGAGGCGATTCTGCTGACATCTCTCATCTGGGTTATCCTATCCCTCTTCGGAATGATTCCTTTTCTCCTTTGTGGCACTCATGATAGTGTCACAGATGCTTTTTTTGAGACTATGAGTGGATTCACGACAACGGGGGCTTCAGTCTTAGGTTCTCTTAAACATGTGCCTCATTCTCTTCTGCTTTGGCGTTGTCTTTTGCAGTGGATTGGCGGACTCGGAATCATCCTGTTCACTCTTGCTGTCGTACCTATGCTTAATAATAAAGGTGGGATGCTGATGTTCAACGAGGAGGTAACCGGAATCACTCACGACAAACTTCGCCCACGTGTCAGCAATACAGCCAAAACACTCTGGGGTATCTACATTAGCCTTACCATTACCTGTATACTACTTCTTTGGCTTTCAAGCATGAATCTTTTTGAGGCCATTTGTCATGGACTATCCACAATGTCGACCGGAGGATTTTCCACAAGTGACATGAGCATTCGTGATTGGAATAGCCCTTATATAATCATAATTTTGACAGTTTTTATGTTTATTGGAGGTGTCAATTTCAATCTGATCTTTTCTGCTGTAAATGGAGATTGGAAAAAACTTAGAAAAAATGATGCTTTCAAATGGTTTTGTAGAACTATCCTTTTCGGATATGTCGTTTTCACCATCTCAATAATAGGAAAAAGCCATGTCCATAGTTGGCAAGAAGTGACTATTGTTCCCCTTTTCCAAAGTGTCTCTATTTTGACATCAACCGGTCTGGTGGTGCCCCATTTCAATCATTGGGGGGCAGTTCCTTATGTAGTAATGTTGATTTTTATGGTAGTTGGCGGATGCGCTGGTAGCACATCCGGAGGGGCTAAAATTGACCGATTCATTATTTTCTTCAGATTTTTGAAGAATGAGATATATCGCACCATGTATCCTTCAGCTGTTAAGACTGTGACTGTAAACGGGAAAGGAACTTCTTATATTATAGTA
The DNA here is from genome assembly GCA_964634905.1 of uncultured Sangeribacter sp. GTDB lineage: Bacteria > Bacteroidota > Bacteroidia > Bacteroidales > Muribaculaceae > Lepagella. Next base: position 28,160 of record CAZWJO010000006.1, on the reverse strand, counting down.
ATGAAAGTCCTTGCCTTTATTGCACTCTACTTCCTTGTCATCTTCATAGGTGGTTTTCTCCTGACGGTTCTCGGTGTTCCATTCGACAAGAGTTTTTTCTATTCCCTCTCTGCCATTTCTAATGCTGGAATTGGAACTGAAGTGCAGCAAGGTGTATCTTGCTTCTCAATGATTCCAGAGGCTGCAAAATGGATCTTAAGTTTTGTGATGCTTACTGGCCGTCTTGAACTATACACAATCATACTTCTCTTCACCCCGGCTTTTTGGAAAAAATGATGGAGGGCTTAGCCCTCCATCAGAAAGGAAGCTCGCTGAATGCACGCTCCAATATCACTCCGCAGCTATTCTATAAATTTTCTCTGCGACTTCTTTATCTATCTTGATATAATTGCCAAAAACTTCCCCCTTATTTTCTGTTACTTTGTTTGAAAGCAATTTGAAATCTGGATTCTCTATACATAGTTGCTTCATATTGACCGGCATCCCGATAGATGTCAGAAATTTCTTGAGCGCCTCAACACCCAGCTCTGCTGCCTTGCGATCATCTGCTTCTTCTATATCAAAAACCCTACGAGCATACTGAGCGATTTTTTCCGGATTTTCATCCATTGCGTATGTCATCCAAGCCGGGAACATCACTGCCAATCCTGCACCATGAGTCACGTCGTAGACTGCACTCAACTCATGCTCCAAACCATGAGTAGCCCAATCTTCTTCGCGTCCGCCGCTGCATACGCCGTTATGAGCAAGAGTTCCACTCCACATGATATTAGCTCTTGCATCATAATCCTCCGGATTAGATATCACTTTTGGAGCCTCTGTTATAATGGCTTTAAGGACCCCTTCCGCTACCCTATCAGTTATCTCTACATTAGGTGTGTTGGAGAAATATCGCTCCATAATATGCGCCATCATATCTGTGATGCCGGCTGCTGTCTGATAAGGAGGTAGAGTGAATGTCAATTCAGGATTCATCAATGCAAATTTAGGTCGAAGCAAATCACTTCCCATTCCAAGTTTATGAAGTCCGGCAAGCTTAGTGATGACTGTATTGCCAGAACCTTCACTTCCTGCTGCCGGAATGGTAAGTACCACTCCAACTGGAAGAGCTTTCTTCACTTTTGCCTTTCCGCAATAGAAGTCCCAGAAATCACCATCATAAGGAATGGCTGCTGCTATAGCTTTTGCTGTATCGATGGAGCTTCCTCCGCCAATAGCAAGAACTGAGTCGCAACCATCCTTCTTTGCAAGCTCTATTCCCTCATAAACCTTAGAATCTACCGGATTTGGCTGAACTCCACCTAATTCAGCAAATGGAATCCCTGCTTCCTCAAGACTTTTCTTGACTCTGTCAAGAAGTCCAGACCTTACGACTGAACCTTTGCCATATACTATCAATGGCTTCTTCATTCCAAAAGCCCTAAGCTGCTCAGCTACTTTATTCTCCACTCCCCTCCCGAAGACATACTTCGTGGCAGGATAAAACACAAAATTATTCATCTCATTATTAGTTTTATGCTAATTAAAGTCATTGCAAATTTACTAATTTATTCTCTATTTTCAAATATTACTCAAATATTTTTCATTATCCTCTTTATTTATTCAATGTATATGAAATTTATTTCATGAAATTTTTTTAATTCTGCATTTGAATAAACTAATTTCTAACAACCATGCAAACTCAACTTAACAAAGGATTCATTTACTTCATCTGCTGCGTCTTAGCGTTGGAAGGCCTTCTTTTCGGCGACGACTGGGTTGTGATTGGGGGAGCAAAACCTTTTTACGAAGCTTTTTTTGGAATTGAATGAGATTCAGCCATGCAAGGACTGGCTATGAGTATAGCAATTGCAGGATGATTGCTCGGTGCTATGGTAGCGGGTTTCTTCGCAGACCTTTGGGGAGACGACCATTATTACTTTTTGCAGCTATCGTTTTTTTAGGATCCGCTTATTGGACAGGGGCTGTCGATACGTTCATTCCGTTTTTGTTAGCTCGCTTCATTGGTGGAGTAGCAATTGGAGTTACCTCAGGGATGTCACCTATGTATATTGCTTTCAATATTGATAATTTTGATTTCTTCTGACTCAGTTTCGTATTCGGTTGAAATAATTATCTTCTGATCCACATGGCAACATTTGGATCTCTTCTTTGGCATTTTTTCTTGCATATTTGAAATAAATTTCTTAATTTTGAATCATAATTTTTTTAATTCTGACCATGAAATACAATCTTAAATACTCATATCGACTTTGGATATCTATTATTTTAATGATATCTATATCTTTATGCGGTTATTGTCAGAATGAAATAGTATACTTTGGTTTTAATCTACCCATAACAGAGAATACAGTGATTCTCGATAAGGAAGGTCTTCTAAATTGCTCTAAATCCTTTTCTGACCCTGAGAAAGCATTTGAAATGATTAATAAAATAGGGACGAATGCTATTCTTTTAGTCGCTCCTTCAGTTTACTGGCTTGATGACCCCGATGATCCTACTGTAAAAACCGATAGTGATGGAATTCCTTATGCTATCCGTCTCAAATGTGACACATTATCTATAATTGGCCTTTCAACTAATCCTGAAGATATAGTTTTTGCTGTCAACCGTGGTCAGACACAAGGCGCCGTCGGTAATTTCACCATGTTCAATTTTTCGGGCAAGTGCTTGGAGACTAAGAATATCACTTTTGGAAATTATTGTAATGTTGATCTTGAATATCATCGTAATCCTCTATTAAACCGTAAAAAGCGTAAGGATGCCATTGTACAAGCTCAAATCGGAATTTGTGATGGTACCGATCGTCTTTTTGCACAAAATTGCCGTTTCATCAGCCGTCTTAACCTTTGTCCTTTTGTTGGAGCCAGACGTAGCCTATACGACAATTGTTATTTTGAATGCACCGACGATGCTCTCTCAGGTTCTGCTGTTTATCTCGATTGTCGTTTCACTTTTTTCAGTAGCAAACCTTTCTATTCTACTGCAGAAACCGGTGCTGTGTTTCTAAACTGCGACATCACTTGTCTTGGTTCAGGAGTTCAGTATTTCACAAAAGTTCCTGGTTCAGTCACCGCCATAGATACTCGCTTCTATTGTGAGAATCCTATAGAAATCAGATGGACCCGAGACCCTTCTGATATTATTTGCCATCAAGAAAATATTACTCTCAACGGTATGCATTATGTCATTGATTCAGAAAGAGTGCAACTTGGTCCTCAGTTTGATCAAAATAATTTGCGAAATGCCTTTGTTGTGGATTATGATGGCAAAAAGGTCTATAATCTTCCAAATTTACTCAATGGTAATGATGCTTGGGATCCTAAAGATCTAAACCGGACAATTGCCAAAATCGAATCAGAAACCGGAAAAAAACTTTTAGGACTTCCCGTTCATCTTAAATTGAGTTATGATGCTCCTGTTCCATTATGCAATGGAGATACTGTGACTGTAAAAGCGGCCCCACTTTTATGGGGTAGTTATCCCACTGGCGATATTTTTACTTTAAATCGCATAGCTGAGAATAAACTCCCGCAAGAAAAGCCTATGATCATTCCTGTTACTTCTCCTGATGGTCTGAAAGAGAAGTTGACACTCTCTATTGCCCCAAATCTCAAGAATGCACCAAAATTCAAACGTAAGCCTTCCATTAAGTTCAACGAAACTTCAATGCAATTTCAAGTGGATTACGCTCTGTCAGGAAAGGGGGAAGATGAGAGTTCCATAATGTGGGGACGGGTTGTAAACTACGATGAAAAACCAGACCTGTTGATCTTGAAAGATTCAAAAGCGCCTTTAGGAAATTATTATTCTGCAAAAGCCGGTGATTTTGGTTATGACCTCGTGGCAATTGTCATACCTAAATATAAGGACTCTCATTTAGGAACATGGGAAAAATCTGAATTCATTACAATTAATGATCCTTCGCAAATAGCATCTATTTCGGAATCAAATCTATCCACAGATTTCAGCGATGTGTTTATTCAACGTCGCAAACCTGGGATCCCAGGCGTATGGAGTTTCGATGTGTTTAAGCCAGCAGATACTGCTCACGTTGACTGGCAAGCGACAGAAGGAGCTGGGTGGTTTTATGGTAATGGATTTGATGCATCTATAGGTAAAGGCATCATACAAAATGAACGGGGAGCTCGTATGAGCTATGTCCCTGCTCGCGATGTATGCAAAAATATGAATGTAGAGCTTACTGCCATGCCAGCTAAGAGTGGTGGTCAAGGTTTCGGGAGCGCAACTTCTCAATATATGGATATATGCTTGAAATTCGATCCCATTAATCTCAATGGCTATGCACTACGTATCGAACGCACTCCCGACCATGATCGCGCTGTAAGCTTCTCACTTATTAAATATGAAGATGGTAAGACTTCAAGGATTTCAGATGAAATTATCAGTAATTGCTTCCGCTCTCCTTGCAATATCTCAGTTACCATCGAAGATGGTATTCTTCAGGCGTCAGCCTTCACAGACGCTCTTGATGCATCCAAATGCTGCGACCAAGTGATGGAACGAGTAAATTTGAGCATTCCAGTCGAAGACTCATCTCTTACTGGATTCTGCATACAACATACGGGATCTACCGGACCTTCTTCTACTCTTCTACGCGACATAAACATAAAATGGAAATAACCTATCTAAACCAATCTATCTAATCAAAATGAAAAAAAATTCATTTTTTCTATCGATTACAGCTCTGGGATGCTTTCTCTCATCTCCAGCTTATGCCGACGTTTCTAAGGCATACGTCTCCGACTTAGGAAATGGTAAGTACCAGAATCCTATCATTAATGCAGACTATTCGGACCCGGACGTGGTTCGTGTGGGGAATGACTACTACATGACATCTTCGAGCTTCGCAAATCTCCCTGCTCTTCAGATTCTTCACTCCAACGATCTCGTAAACTGGACTATAATTGGAGTGGTTGCAGATAAATATCCTGCTCCGGAGTTTGATGGAGTTAGTCATGGAAATGGTGTCTGGGCTCCATCCATCCGGTATCATGAGGGAAAATACTATGTGATGTACGGCGACCCGGACCGTGGTATCTATGTGGCGGATGCGACCGACCCTAAAGGTCCTTGGAGTCCTCTACGCTTGATTTATCCAGCCGTCGGTGTGATTGATCCTTGTCCATTCTGGGATGAGGATGGTCGTGCATATATTGCCCATGGTTATGCCGGCAGCCGTGCCGGTGTCAAGAGCATTCTTGGAATGATTGAGATGACTCCGGACGCTACTGGCGTTATCGGAATGGACAGAGTAATCTACGACGGTCATCTTGAAAACGAGACCATAGAAGGCGCTAAGATGTATAAGCGCGGTCCATGGTACTACATCTTCTCTCCTGCCGGAGGTGTGGCTACCGGTTGGCAAGTGGTAATGCGTAGCAAAAATCCTTGGGGCCCTTACGAACAGCGTAATGTAATGGAACAGGGCGACACAGACATCAACGGTCCCCACCAAGGAGCTTGGATCGATACTCCCGATGGTAAGGAGCATTGGTTTATTCATTTTCAAGATAAAGGTCCTTACGGTCGTGTAATCAATCTTGAACCCATGGTTTGGAATGAGGATGGATGGCCTGTGATTGGCATAGACAAGGATGGCGACGGTCGTGGCATACCAGTGCGCACTTATAAGAAACCAAATGTTGGAAAGACTTATCCAATTGCTACTCCTCAAGACAGCGATGATTTCGATTCCACAACTCTCGGATATCAGTGGCAATGGAATGGCAATCCCCAACCGTTGTGGTATTTCTGCGACGCAGATAACTCTGTCCTTCGTCTCTTTTCTCATCATACACCGGATGCAAAGAATCTATATGACATGCCGAATGTCCTTATGCAGAAATTCCCCAACGAAAATTTTACTGCTACAGCCAAGGTATCTTTCCATCCAAGAATGAAAGATGGTAAGACTATTGTCGGAGAAAAAGGTGGTATCGCTGTCATGGGGTATAATTTCGCCACTCTCGCCCTTGAAAGTCGCGAAGATGGAACTTATCTCGTCCAGACTGATTGTGTCGGAGCTAATAAAGGAAAGGAAGAAGTTGAGACATCCGCTATTAAACTTGAAACCAACGGACCGATATGGCTTCAAGCTGTAGTCAGAATGACAGGTGCTAAGAATCCCAAAGCTAAACCAGACTACAAATGTACTGTTACATTCCGATATAGTCTCGATGGAAAGAAATTCAAAGATTTTGGACGATCAATGGATGTTCGTGAAGGTCATTGGATCGGGGCTAAAGTGGGTGTATTTTGTACACGCCCATGGGAGAGCAACGACAGCGGTTGGCTCGACATCGATTCCTTCATAATTGATAAATGATATACATTTATCATTCACTGTATCAACCTTTTAAAATCAAAAGTTATCCGAAATGAATTGTCAATAATTTGATATTCAACAACTTAATAATTTCAAATCTTCCAAAAGTTTTCCAAAAATATTTTTGAAAAATTTTTGGAAGATTTTTTTTGTCAATTTAAATATATTGTTTAACTTTGCATCCAGAAAAATCAACCCTCGATAAACACTCTGATGATACAGACAATACAAAAGCGCGACGGCCGCATAGTCGGCTATAATGAAGAAAAAATAAAAGCCGCTATCCGTAAGGCTATGCTCGCCACTTCCGCAGGTGAAGACGAGTCTTTGATCCAACGCATCACTGACCGTATCGGTATGACCGGTAAGGAACAGATGACAGTCGAAGACATCCAAGACCGTGTGGAAATTGAACTCATGAAGTCTGCCCGCAAAGACGTGGCTAAAAAATATATTGCCTACCGTGATCAGCGTTCTATCGCACGTCGTGCCAAAACTCGTGACATATTCCTGGAAATTATCGAGACAAAGAGCAACGACATAACTCGCGAAAATGCCAACATGAATGCCGACACTCCGGCAGGCATGATGATGAAGTTCGCTTCTGAGACCACCAAACCTTTCGTCGATGATTATCTCCTCGATCCGGATGTGAAGCAAGCCGTCAAAAACAATTATATACATATTCACGATAAAGACTACTACCCTACAAAAAGCCTGACTTGCGTCCAGCACCCCCTCGACCATCTTCTTGACAACGGATATGTAGCAGGTCATGCTGAAAGCCGGGCACCTAAACGAATTGAGACTGCCGGGGTAATCGCTTGCATCTCTCTCGAAACAGCTCAAAATGAAATGCACGGCGGTCAGGCAATTCCGGCTTTCGACTTTTACCTTGCTCCTTTTGTGCGTATCACTTTCAAGGAAGAGATTCGTGTTCTCGAATCCCTCACTTGCAAGGATCTCTCTAAATTCTACGATGCTGATATCAAAGATTACGTCAAGAAAGATCTCGAAGACCTTCAAGGCGACGAGCGTCTTCTTCAACATGCTATCAATCGTACGGTGGGTCGAGTGCATCAATCAATGGAAGCTTTCATCCATAATATGAATACCATTCACTCGCGCGGAGGGAATCAGGTAGTCTTCAGCTCCATCAATTATGGGACTGATACCTCCGCTGAAGGGCGCTGTGTCATCAGAGAGATTCTAAATTGCACTCTCGAAGGTGTTGGTAATGGTGCGACCGCTATTTTCCCTATTCAAATTTGGAAGAAAAAGCGCGGTGTGAGCTATCTCCCTGAGGATCCCAACTATGATCTGTATCGCCTTGCTTGCAAAGTGGCAGCAAAACGTTTCTTCCCAAATTTCCTCAACCTTGACGCTACATACAATCAGCACGAACTTTGGCGTGCTGATGATCCACGACGTTTTGAATACGAAGTAGCTACAATGGGATGCCGTACAAGGGTGTTTGAAAACCGTTATGGCAAGAAAACTTCTATAGGCAGGGGAAATCTATCATTCTCGACTATCAACATAGTCCGCCTCGCCATTGAATGTATGGGAATAAAAGATAAAAATGAAAGGATTGAACGATTCTTCGAGCGTCTTGATGAAATTCTCGAACTCACTGCTAAACAACTCGACGACAGATTCCAATTCCAAAAGACTGCACTCGCCAAGCAATTCCCTCTCGTCATGGGAACTCTCTGGAATGGCTCTGAAAATCTCAGACCTGACGATACCATTGAAAGTGTCATCAACCAAGGGACCCTTGGCATTGGATTCATCGGACTTGCTGAATGTCTCATCGCTCTTACAGGAAAGCATCATGGAGAATCGGGCGACTCTCAGCTCCTCGGCTTAAGAATAGTCGGACACATGCGCTCCAAGGCAAATGAATTCTCGGAAAGATATGGCCATAATTATTCTGTTCTTGCCACTCCCGCCGAAGGGCTCAGTGGTAGATTCACTAAGCGCGACCGAGCTTCATTCGGAATTATTGAAGGGGTGACCGATAAAGATTATTATACCAACTCCAACCACGTTCCTGTTTATTATCATTGCTCTCCAAGACACAAAGCAAAGATTGAGGCTCCTTATCATGAACTCACTCGTGGCGGCCATATCTTCTACGTGGAAATCGATGGTGATGCCACACACAACGAGGAGTGCATTATGCAAATAGTCGATATGATGGATAAATATAACATGGGCTATGGTTCAGTCAATCACAACCGAAACCACTGTCCTCATTGTGGCTATGAAAACGCTGACATGAAAATGAAGAAATGTCCCAAATGCGAAACCGAATTCGAGACCATCCAGCGTATCACCGGCTACCTTGTAGGCACCACCAAACGCTGGAACTCTGGCAAACTCGCCGAACTACAAGACCGCATTATCCACAAATAAAACTTAATGTTCAATACTTAATGTTCATTGTTCAATACTTAATGATCATTGTTTAATACTTAATGTTTTTTCAAGTTCTTGACATCATAAAAGGTACTACAGTAGACGGTCCGGGGTTCCGGACCGCCATATATTTTGCTGGTTGTCTTCACAAATGCCCCGGTTGCCACAATCCACAATCCTGGGACTTCCACGCCGGCACAGAAATGTCGCTGGAAGATCTTATGGGAATAATTAAAGAAGAAGACTTTGATGTTACCCTCACAGGCGGTGACCCACTTTACAATCCTGAATCTATTGCCAACCTTGCAAAAGCCATCAAACAAACTGGTCATACCGTATGGCTATACACAGGCTTTACGATTGAAGAAATCATCGCCTCTCCATCTTTATCTCTCCCCCTCCCTTACATCGACACCATTGTAGATGGACCCTTTATCCTATCTCTCCGAGACCCCGACCTCCCCTTCCGTGGCAGTTCCAACCAACGTATTATCACAAATCCTTCCTCTCTCCTCTAATAATATCAGTGTTCAGACAATTTATTATTGTTATTGACGTTTTTATATAAACTGACATAACATAAAGAAATGAAGAAATATTTATTTACTATTTGCGCAGGATTGGCGATTCTATCTGCGTCTGCACAGTCAAAAGTTTATATGACTCGCGACATCTCTCCGGAGGCTCTTGTCAAAATTTATAAGGCCCTCGACCGTCCGGCAGATGGACATCGTGTCGCTGTGAAAATTAGCACTGGCGAAGCCGGCAATCCTAACTACCTCAAGCCTACGCTAATTAAGAACCTTGTTGACAGTGTCCATGGCACTATAGTTGAATGCAATACTGCATACGGGGGTAAACGCAACACATTCGATGCACACTGGCAGACTGTTCATGAACATGGGTTTGATTCAATCGCCCCTGTCGACCTTATGGATGAAGATGGACAAATGAATATACCCGTTCGTGATAAAAGTCATATTAAATATGACATCGTTGGCGACCATCTCCAAAGATATGATTACATGGTCAATCTTGCTCACTTCAAAGGTCATCCGATGGGTGGTTACGGTGGCGTTTTGAAGAATGCAAGTATCGGGGTTGCTTCAGCCGACGGAAAAGCGTATATCCATACTGGAGGGAAAATTGATACAGTAGAGGGTATATGGCAGAATATTGCCGATCAAGATGTTTTCCTCGAGTCTATGGCAGCGGCTGCACAAGGAGTAGCCGATTATTTCGGAGACAATATCGTCTACATCAATGTGATGAACAATATGTCGGTTGATTGTGACTGTGTCGCACATCCTGAAGGTGTTAAAATCGCTGATTATGGTATTCTTGCTTCTATTGACCCTGTTGCCTTAGACAAAGCTTGCTGCGACATAATTTTCAACATGACTGCTTCCGAAGGAAATGACAACGAACCTCTTAAGGAACGCATCTCAAGTCGCCATGGTCTTCACACCATTGAGCACGCCGAAGCAATTGGACTTGGATCCACAAACTACGAAATCATTAACCTCGACAAATAATCTCAATTATTATTTTTTACCTCCCGGAAGCTTCCTGAGTTTTCCGGGATTTTTCTTATATTTTCTTCTTGTTTCCCACTCTCTGGGTTGAAAACTATTAGTATCTTAAAATATTATAAAATTTTCACGAAAAATCTTTATATATCAATTTTTTTTATTAACTTTGAAAAAAATAGGTTACTAACCTTTTCAATGATAAAAATCAAACAAATCATATTTACAACCTAATTTAAATCAGTTACAAATGAACCTAATCTCAATGTGTTGCAAGGTTGCCTTCTTAGGGCTTCCTGCGCTTCTGGCACTGACAGCCTGCAGCAACGACAATGAGTGGAAAGACGTCGATGGAGCAAATCCGGCTCTGTCGCTTACCACTACTCATGAACGTTCTGAGGCCGGGCGATCTATCAAAATCGCCGGAAAGGTGACAGATAATGATGGTATCGCCTCCATCGATCTCGTCTGCCACGACATCAAACTCAACAAACACATCAACATCATTGAAATCTATGGCGAACCTTTGAAAGAGTATGATCTTGACTATTCTTTCAAGATCCAAGAAGATCAAATGGGCGATGATTTTAATGTTGAAATCACCATTACAGATGTTGGGGGTCGCAAAGAAACACAAAATCTCCGTGTCACTCTTGACGCTGATTGGAGCGCTCCCTACTTCACGACAAGTCCAGATGCTGAAGTGATGGTGCTAATCAAGGAAAAGACAAGCTTCAACCTCAAGTTTAGCGTTGCCGACAATCGAGTTGTCGATTATGTCGATATCGATGTGGTGGACGTGACTGACGGTGAAACCGCTCCAAAACCTGTTGAAGGGTATCCTCGTCGTGTTGATGGGAATGGGACTGGAAAACTCGACTTCTCAGAGAATCTTGTCCTCCCAAGCAAAGCTGCTACACTGCAGGTCACTGTGACTGCATACGATAAAGAAGCAAACGAAGCTGCTCATTCAGCTACTTTTAAATCGTTAGTAAAGGTGCAGGAGCTTCAGGATATGGAAAAGATGTGGCTTTGTGACGTTAAGAATGAAGATGACCTTTCTTCCGACATCTTTGGGGTTCCTATTCTTTGCGACCATGTTGGTCCTTTCCAGTATGAAGTGCGCTATTATAATGAAAAAGCTGGTACAGAAGTGTGTCTGCTTGGTCAGAAAGGATCATTCGGACCTCTTTGCTTTGCTCCTTCTAAAGAGAATGCGCAGGTGCTCGGTGATAATCCTGACGAGGTAAACTGGATCAAACTTGACCAGGCTAATACCTATTATCTGATTAGCTTTGATACTTTCAACGGTAAATACACCACTCAGACTTACTCAGTATCTGATGCTATTGATCCTGTCATGCACATGCACTTCGGCGGTGATGATCTTAATACTTGGTGGGATTGGAATAATGAACCTTGGTGGCAAGAATTCTACTTCGGTCCGATGAGCGATGGACCTCGTGAAGTGGCTAAAATGACTCAAGATTCCAAGAATCCACATATCTACATTCTTGAGGATTGGAAACTTAGTCAGGGAGACAACCTTCATTTCGTAATCCATAACTGGCATCACGACGGTTGGTGGAATTTGGCTACTTGGCGTGTAGATGATAGTGAAGATCCCGGCAAATTCATGTATTATGGTAATATTCATCCTGACAATGATCATTATACAGGAAATGCTGACTACTTCCAATGGAAGTATGGCGACAAAGTTGATATCAATCAGTGGGGTGACGAAGGCTATCGTAAACAGTTCGTTCCCGACAACTGGGTCAATATGAAGTCGATTGAAAGAGGAGGTACTTTCAAATTTATTTTTGATGCTCATACTGAGAGAGCAAAACTCATTCCACAAAACTAACATTCTAATGTAGAATTGAGAATTTTGAATTTAGAATTGTTTCATGTACTCGTTGACTTTTCTAAATCTCAATTCTCAATTCTCAATTCTCAATTATTAAAATATCTTATCATGAAAAAATACCTTTTGACAATGCTTGTCACTTTGTTTGGTCTCTCTGCTTGGGCTCAGGGAATTACAGTGACTGGTGTCGTCACTTCTAAAAATGATGGCGAACCTCTTATCGGTGCCACAGTCTTAGTGCAAGGTACAAGTAAAGGTACTGCTACCGATTTCGACGGCAATTATACTCTTAATGATGTTCCGTCTAACGCTACCCTCGTCTTCAATTATGTAGGTTATCAGCAACTTTCTCTCCCTGTTAAAGGGCAATCAGTCATCAATGCTGAGCTTTCCGAGACAGCAACTTCCCTCGACGAACTTGTTGTTGTTGGTTATGGTGTTGCAAAGAAAAGCGACTTGACATCTTCTATATCCACCATCAAGGGTTCGGAACTGAACGAGATGGTAAGCGGTAATGCAATGGATGCTATTCAAGGTCGTGTGCCTGGTGTGCAAGTTGTCTCCGGCGGTGGTCCAGGCGCCAACCCATCTGTTATGATACGTGGTGTCACTTCTGTCAACGGTACTTCTCCTCTCTATGTAGTAGACGGTGTGCCTTTGAATACTGACAATATCAACTTCCTCAACAACAATGACATCGAAAGCATGGAAGTGCTCAAAGATGCTTCCGCTTCTGCTATCTATGGTACTCGAGCATCCAATGGAGTCATCATCATCACTACAAAGAAAGGTAAATCCGGTGCTACTCATGTAGATTTCTCTGCTTCGGCCGGATGGCAATACATACCGAAACCAAGCATTGCATGGGCAGACGAGTATGAAAAAGTTTTCTACGCTCGTTATGAGAATGACGGTCGTGTTGCACCATGGAACTCTCCTTACGTTGATTATGGAGAAGTCGACAGCACAGACTGGTGGAAACTCGTCGTCGACAAGACTGCTCTTGTACAAAATTATTCGCTCAGCGTTCGCGGCGGAAATGACAAATATGTCTATAGTCTTTCAGCAGGTTATTATCGCAATAACTCTCAGTTTAAAGGTGGATACTGGGATAAGATGAATGTCCGCTTGAATACTGAATATAATTTCACTAATTGGCTGAAAGCTGGTCTTGATCTTGCTCCCAACCTCGAAAGTTGGGAATCTGCTCCTGAACTTTTCGCAGCTGCTATGAGTATGGACCCAACTACTCCTGTCTATCGTCCCGAATCTGAATGGGATCCGGCTAACCCAATGAACGACTTCCAACGCAGCTACAACAATCAGGAATGGAATCCTGTGGCCTCGCTTGCACGAATGGACAACCACTCGACCAAGTTCCAGCTCTTGATGAATCCATACCTTCAGATTCAACCGATCAAGCAACTTACTCTCCGCACTCAATTTGGTGCCAATCTTTGGTATCAGCGTAGCGACGGCTACAATTACGCATTCCACATCGATGCTCTTGAGCAGAGTGCAAAGAATGATGCTTACAGAAATTACTCTGATCAAATAAACTGGAGCTGGACAAACACTGCTACATACATGGACACTTTTGCTGATAAGCACAACCTCACTTTGATGGCTGGCTTCACAGCTGAACGATATGCAAACTATTGGGCTAATGCTTCTCGTCAAGACATCCCTGGACATAACGATCTTCTTCACGAGGTAAGTGCCGGCACCGGCGACCAGTTCGCAAGCGGAAGCACAAGCTATCAGACTCTCGCATCTGTGCTCGGACGCGTGATGTATAACTTTGACAACCGTTATTATCTTACTGCTTCTATCCGTTACGACGGTAGCTCCCGATTCCCTCAAGGCAATAAGTGGGCTACTTTCCCCTCTGTTTCTCTCGCTTGGCGTCTTTCTGAGGAAGCTTTCATGGAAAGCACTCGCAATTGGCTCGACAATGCTAAGGTTCGTCTCGGTTGGGGTAAAGTTGGTAACCAGAACATTAACCCCGGTCTATTCCTTTCGACTATGGATAATGGTGTAAACTATGTCTTCAACGACACTCGCTTCCCTTCTACTATCGTAGGACAGATGGGTAATCCTTATCTCCGTTGGGAAACTGTAGAAGACTATGATTTCGGTATCGATGCTACTTTCCTAAGCAATAGATTGAATCTTACTTTCGACCTTTATCAGAAGAATAGCCACGATATGCTTTATGCTGCTCAAGGTCTTCTGATCGCTGGTAACCCTGCTTGGATGGGTGCTATTACTCAAAATATTGGTGAGATGCGTGCCCGTGGTTGGGAACTTTCTCTCAGTTGGCGCGACACTGCAGGTGATTTCGGTTATGATGTTGGTGTGCAGCTTTCTGGAGTACGTAACAAGGCAATCAAATTCTCCGGCGATGGTCCGGTCCTCACCGGTGGAGGTCTCAATGAAAGCATTATCCGCAACGAAGACGGACAGCTCATCTCTCGTTTCTATGGTTACACTGCCGATGGACTTTTCCAGAACTGGGAAGAAGTTTATGGACATACTGACGAACACGGTACTCTCCTTCAGCCTGATGCTCAGCCCGGTGATATACGATTTAAAGACCTCAACCATGACGGAGTGCTTAATGATTCCGACAAATCTTATATCGGAAACCCATATCCCGACCTTATGATTGGATTCAATCTCGGTCTTAACTATAAGGGATGGGACTTCATTGCAAATTTCTACGGAACGACGGGCAACGATGTTTTCAACTTGGAGAAGAAACGCTACTCAGGTGGTGGCGGACAGAATGTATATAGAGGTACATTCAACAAAGCATGGCATGGAGAAGGAACAAGCAACGATATCCCGCGTCTTTCCTACAATGACCTCAATCAGAACTA
This sequence comes from uncultured Sangeribacter sp., assembly GCA_964634905.1. Classification (GTDB taxonomy): domain Bacteria; phylum Bacteroidota; class Bacteroidia; order Bacteroidales; family Muribaculaceae; genus Lepagella. The sequence goes on along the minus strand of CAZWJO010000006.1, from coordinate 13,109 downwards.
CGGACGAGTATCAAGTTTCTATGTTGAAGATGGAAGTTACCTCCGATGTAAGCTTATTACCCTTGGGTATACTCTTCCAAAGAAATGGCTCCGCGACATCAACCTGCGTCTTTATTTCTCAGCTCAAAACCTATTTACTATCACAAAATACACTGGCATGGACCCGGAACGTCCGTTCTATGATGGAAGTGTGATTGAAAAAGGTATTGGTAATGCGAAATATCCTACTCCTCAAACATATCTCTTCGGTATCGACCTTAAGTTCTGACCATAAATATCATTATTGAAAATGAAAAAGACATTATATGCGTGCATTGCAGCATTGAGCCTCGGGGCTTTCACTTCCTGCAATGACTTCCTTGACCAGGAAGTAAGAGGACAAGAAAACCTCGACACTTATTTCTCTACTCCGGAAGAAGTGGAGACTTACGTAGGTGGTTGCTACTATCAGATTGCCAAAGGTGGTGGTTGGTGGCAAATCTACAACACTTGGCTTCTTTCAGATATGTGTACCGACGACCTCTGGGATGGTAACACCACTCAGGATGACGGCTATCAGGAACTCTCCCACTATATGCCTAATGGAAATATGAACGGCATAATCCAAAACTTCTGGGGAGCACGTTATCAGGGTATCACCACTTGTAATCTTGGACTCGAAAGGATCCCCGGGGTCACAATGGATGAAAACCTCAAGAAGCGCCGTTTAGCCGAAGTACGCTTCCTTCGTGCTTTCTTCTATTTTGACCTTGTTCGTAATTTCGGAGGTGTGCCTTTGATGACTGAATATGCCAACACTGGTGCCGGAGTAGAACGCTCATCACAGGAAGAATGTTACCAATTTATAGAGACTGAATTGAAAGCTGCCATTGTAGATCTTCCCGAACGCTCCCAGCTTTCGGCAGCGGAGACCGGACGAGTCACTAAAGGTGCAGCCCTTGGTATCCTTGGAAAAGCTCAGCTTTATCAGTCTAAATGGGCGGAAGCCAAAGCAACTCTTAAGACTATTATCGACTCTGGAGAATATCGCCTACTTGAAAACTTCGGTGATGTTTGGAGTGTCAAACATAACAATAGTGCTGAAAGTCTATTCGAAGTGCAGCAAACTTACGGCGGCGACACATACGCCCTCGGAGGTTCGCTCACTGTCGTGACAGGTTGCCGTAATGGAGTTGGCGACGGTTGGAGCTGGGGTCAACCAACTTCTGATCTCGAAAATGCATATATTGCTGCAGGCGATAACGAGCGTCTTCGTTGGACTATTATCAAGACTATGTGTACTGAGATTGCCGGTGAAGACCAATTCTCAAAATTTGTAGCCAATAATTCTTCTGTATGTGGAATAAATGATGCAAAATATAAGGATTATATCGATAAATTTGGGTGGACTGCTGCCGACTATTACAAAGGGTATATAATTGACCCGGCTCAGCATAAATCAGCCCGTATTATCCGCAAATACTTCGTGCCTCTTGAGGATCGTCCGGAAGTCTACAATATCGATAAAATTCCTCTCAACCACCGTGTGCTCCGCTATGCCGATGTTCTCCTTATGTATGCTGAAGCATGTGCTGAGACAGGCGATGACTCACAAGGACAATGGGCTCTCAACCAAGTGCGTAGCCGTGTTAACCTTCCTGCTGTGACAAGCAATGGGACTGCACTCCGCGATGCTATTCGCAACGAACGTCGCCTTGAGTTGGCTCACGAACAGTGCCGCCTCTACGACATCCGTCGTTGGGATTGCTCCAATGGCAAGAAGATGATCTGCAATATAATGGGTCCGGACGGAAGCTTTGTGAAATATAACACTGGTGCTGATGCCGATATGTATGAAAAATGGAATCAAGGAGAACCAAGTGACAAAGGTATTCGCTTCAATGAAACTCGCGACATGCTCTTCCCGATTCCTAACTACGAAATTGAACACTCCAACGGAGCTATAAAGCAAAATCCAGGTTGGAACTAATATAAACGCAATAACAAACTACGCAAAACG
>CAZWJO010000006.1:0-11010 GCA_964634905.1 uncultured Sangeribacter sp. | reverse complement strand
ATAATATCAATTGCTCTTTGTGGAGCCGCTATAATTTCTTTGGGCAGCTGTAGCGATGAGCCTCACGGAGTGTCTACCAAGCATCCCGTAGGAAGTGAAGGCCCAAGCGGTCCAAACTTCGGTGAAGATGATGACGTCACTTCCCCTACAGCATCTTTCCCACTGACGAGCCAAAAAGTAACTGTAAATACAGCTAAAACTTATCAAGAAATGGAAGGCTTTGCAGCTTCCGACTGTTGGCTTCCTAACCAAATCGGTCAATATTGGATCGACAACCGAAATGAAATAGCTCAATTGCTGTTCTCTCAAAATATCTCAGCTGATGGACAGCCACAAGGTATTGGCCTTTCTATGTGGCGCGTCAACCTGGGAGCCGGCACAGAAGAGCAGGGCAACGAGAGCAATATGGCTGCCAACAATCGCGCTCAGAGCTATCTTAGCAGTGGAAGCTACAACTGGAGCAGCTGTGCCGGGCAACGCTATTTCATGGAGCAAGCTAAGAATATGGGCTGCGAAAAATTTGTTCTTTTCAGCAACTCCCCTCTTGTGCAGTATACTCTCAATGGAATGGGTTATTCCGATAATGGTGCTCATGGCAATATCAAGGAAGAAGCCTATTCTCAATATGCGGAATATATGGCAGAAGTTGCAAAGCATTTCTCAGATGCCGGCTACAATATTTCTCATATCTCCCCGGTCAATGAACCACAGTATGATTGGGGTGTCTCTGAAGGTGGCGAGGCTTCTCAAGAAGGATCCGGTTGGCAAAATACTGAGATTGCAAAGCTCGTAAAAGAACTTGACAAATCACTCTCAGCCCGCGACCTCAATACATATATCCTTATTGCTGAGGCAGGGGCTTGGACTGAGTTGTATCAAGGAGGCGATGCCCGTTCAAACACTATCAATGCATTCTACAATCCGTCTTCAAATGCATACGTTGGCGACATCAAACGTCTCGACAATATAATCTGCGGACATAGCTATTGGACGGAAGGAACATGGGCTGGGATGCGCGATGTGAGATCTAAAGTCGCTACTGCTGCACAAGCTCGCAATTTGAAGGTATATCAGACTGAATGGTCAATGCTCGGAGATGCTCCTGCTGAGCTCGATGGCAACTATGAAAATGCGACAGAATTTGATATCGCCCAATATATGAGCCGCGTCATTCACAATGATATCACTGTAGCTGGATGCGCCTCTTGGAGCTATTGGACTGCCATGTCGGTAGAACGTTGGGGTCAGAAAAACCGTTTTGAGCTTATAAAGACCACTCCAAAAGACGGTGAATACAGCGACGACTTCAAGAACGGTGGTAGCGTAGCTGCTAACCCCAATCTTTGGGTTCTCGGCAACTATAGCCTCTTCGTTCGTCCAGGCTACAAGCGCATTGATCTGACTCTAAATGAAAGCAAAGACTTCTTTGGATCAGCTTATGTAGCACCAGACGGCAGCAAGCTCGTAGTGGTCCTGACCAACTACAACAAGACCAACGGTGTAACTGTTGATATGCAAACACCGGAAGGTGCTAAGGCGATCTATACATATACGACTACTGCTGAAAAGAAATTGAAGCAAGCCCGATTCAATCTCAAAGATACAGTCTTCATCGACCCTGCTTCCGTCACAACAATCGTATACTATCTATAATCTTCTTTTACTTATCTTTTAGAGAGGCTACAGATAATCTGAAGCCTCTCTATTTTAGTGATAAGTTGTAGGGTTAATATTTTTTTATTAATTTTGCAGTCCAAATCTATGTACTTATGGAAAAACCAAAAATCAGCATTATAGTTCCTGTGTATAACATGGAAATGTACCTGAGAGAATGTCTTGACTCTATAAAAGCACAGACATTTTCCGATTGGGAATGTATATTGGTAGATGATGGAAGCTCCGATTCCTCACCCGCAATATGCGATGAATATGCTAATCGCGATAATCGTTTTATGGTCGTTCATAAAGAAAATGGTGGTCTTTCAAGTGCAAGAAATGTTGGTCTTAAAGTTGCGAAAGGCTTTTATATAGGATTCGTTGATTCCGACGATTGGATTGAGCCCCAAATGTATGAGAAGCTCTATAATATTATATCAGAATATGACGCTGATATAGCACAAGTAGGTTATATTGCCGAATATATTGGCCGCCACTCAACTAAGCATCTGATTCATAATAAAGGTGTAATAGACGGAAATGAAGCAATGCGTGAAATTGGCTTTGACCGACTTCCAAATTATGTATGGAATAAATTGCATAGAAGAAGCATCGTAACTTGCGACTTTCCGGAAGGTAGAAACTTCGAAGACATATTTGTATATGGCAAATGGCTTAAGAATGTGAAAAGAATGGCTCTTGATCCTACTCCTCTATATCATTATAGAATGAGGAAAGGCAGCATTATTCATAGCGATGTTGCTAAAAACAGATATGATTATTATTTATCCTGCAAAGACAGGATGAATATGATATCAAATTCTTTCAATGAGAGAAAAGATATCAATAAAGAAAATGCTTATATCAATAAGTCAGCTGTATCTGCTGCTAAATATATTGCCCGACTTGAGAAAGATCACGTAAAGCGCGATGAAGCCATTAAGAGAATTAGCAAAGATTTAAAAGATTACATTCTTCCTTCTCCGAGATTTGTGGGCTTGAAGTCCTGGTGGAGAGCAAAATTGCTCCGGTCATATCCCTTTTTTTTCTCAAAATTAATGAGAGGAGTGTTTGTTTTCGATCTCGATTCCAAACATAGAGCTTCTCACTTGTATGATTAATCAGATTCAAGAAAAACCCTATTCATAAAGCTAAGGAATACTTTACGATCGTCAGGATCTGCTTCTGCAAGGGAATTTATGCACATAAAGGGAGGAAGTTCTTTCCCTGAAATATAAGGTTTTAGGTGCTTTCTCAAATAATATGGACGATTGGCAAATGGCTTAAGGAAAAGTGTTTTTCCCTTAGGACTTCTTATTATAAGCCGTCCTTCTCTATCTGCGAGGATATGTTTTGCCACTTGGGGATTATACTGACAAGGTGCCCTAAATTTGTCACGGCTATTTATATCCACACTATCGGGGTATTCTTCAAGAAGCCTTTCACTAAGCGATTTCAAAACAGGATGTGGAGTGTGTCGCATCAAAAGTGTCTTATTTGACCCAACAAGCTTTGCTCCGTTCTCCATTATATCTTTAAATCCTACTGTCTTCAATCCATTCTTTTTTGGTTTTATCGCATGCAGAAGATCCAGCATGAAGTTAGGCATCCATTTCCCATATTCTACTACTTTCCCGTCTTCAGTAAACCAATCTTCTGGCTTGACGTAATTCGTCAATACAAAGTCATCGTTGAAATAGACAAATCTCTCAGAAAGACCAGGAATACGATGTATCATAGTTTCCAAGGAGTTGCACTGGAATGTGGGTAAATACTTTTCATATCCTCGGAAAACGACAGTATGATCAACTATCTCAATGGGTATGGGATTTTCAAACCATTTCCCTACCGTATTCTCAAGATGCGGATCTTGTCCATCAGTGACAATATATATTCGTCTGAAGAAAGATGCAAACTTATTTATGCCTGCTACACACCAATCTATCTCCCTCATCTGTCTGAAACGCAAATCTCCTCCTATATCATCACGCCGGGTCAACGCATTCCCGCCTCTCGCCGCTTCACATCTGGCTTTCCATTCAGGATCATCACCGTCTACCCAAAGGATTACAGCGTCTATAGGATTTGCGTTGTTAGTTTTGCGTTTTACATTTTCAGTATTTGATAGTGGATTTTTCATAGTCTTTATGGTCATAGTAAATGACGAAAACGTTCTGGAAGTTCTACTACAATGACTCTTCCTAACATAGCTGGCTTATTCCAAGCATATAAAGGCCTAATGAAAGTCTGCATTTTTCTCGCTATGGAAGTCCATTTATCAAAGTTTAGAGCTTCATTGTTGGTCACAAGATTGATGGTACGAGTACGCTTCTTGAAATGACGTGTTGATGTCCCTCCAATACGGTCTGGATTCATAAACCTCTCACGCATACGCTTCATGTCGATACATCCAAAATGGAAAAGATATAAATCCGGACTGATATGAAAATTGTGTCCTTTCACTCGATGGAATCCCCTTCCCCATCTTACTGGCTTGGCTATGATTGATCCTTTAGTATACCGTGTGTCAAGAAAACCAAATCTTCTTTGCTCAAGAAATTTCTTATTTCCATCGATTTCCGATTCCTTTTCAAGATGCTGACCTATATCCACGCCTAACGGTGAAATAGTATAGTCTATTTCTTGCTCAGAAAGATATTCAGACAATCCTTTGCCAAGTTTGGGATCGACCACTATAAACTCATCGCAATCCACTCCAATCACCAGATCATACCCATCTTTTTCAAGAAGCTCAGCTGCCTTATCACTCAATAGACCAAGACGCACACGTTCTCCTTCCACAATCTCATTGCTTAGACGCTTGTGGATGTAAGTATGGGTTCCCTCGCAGAAGTCAGGCACCTTTTGGTCTTCACCGTCAAACAGAATATAGAGATTATCACGACCAATTTCTTTGCCATAGTATTCTACCCACTTCCGCAAAAAGAAATCATCATCCCTTACCATTGTGATGGCAGCTATTTTCTTCATATTTTATTTTTTTTGATAGATAGCTAAAATAGCCATTGAGCTAAAACAAGAATCGTATCTTATAACTGGCATACTGTCTTTGATGCCTTTTCAACTTAATGTCTATGACTACATACTTGATTTTACTCGAGCACGGCTAATTATGCATTGTGTATTGTGCATTGTGTATTGTGCATTGTGCATTAGCATAGCACTTGGCTATTCCAGCTATCTATTCTAATTTCAAGCGTTTCTGACTGCAGATAAAATCACTTCTGAAACTGTCGGATGCCCAAAGATGACATTATCAATTCCTTCTAAAGTCATACCGGCATTCATCAGATCTGCACATTGCTGAGCAAGGTCAGCGGCTTCTACACCCATAATGTGCGCTCCGATGAGTTTACCATTATCCTTGCGGAAGATAAGTTTGCAGAGTCCGTCAGGTTCTCCCATGGCAAGAGCCTTTCCATTAGCACGGAAGAAACTCTGACCCTTACGGATCTCAATTCCCTGTGCTTTACAAGCTTCTTCTGTCAAACCGACCATACCGCACTCTGGCACTACAAAGACAGCACTTGGAACAATATCGAAATTTATTTTGTCTTCCTTGCCGTCTATAGCATTCAAGGCATGTATTCCTTGGAATGTAGCCACATGTGCAAGCATCATCTTTGCATTAACATCTCCAATAGCAAAAATGTGAGGTACGTTTGTCCGCATCCAATCGTCAACTTTGATACCTTTGGGTGAATATTCCACTCCAGCAGCCTCAAGGTTAAGTCCATCGATGCGTGGAGACCTGCCTACTGCCATCAAAAGATCGGAACTTACCACCGTTTCTTCTTTACCCTTGACATCGTAGGTCACTACGACCTCATATTCATCATTTTGCTCTATCTTCTTAGCAGCTGCTCCAGTCACTATCTTAATACCCTTCTTCGCGAGAACCTGTTTCAAGCGTTTTGCTATGTCCGAATCAAATGGAGGAAGTATCTGCTTCATATATTCTATGACAGTCACCTTCGATCCGAACGACGCAAAAATATTTGCAAACTCCATTCCAATCACTCCTCCACCTATGATCGTAAGTGATTCCGGAACATATTCAATATCAAGAATCTGAGTTGAATCCTTAACGCATTCAAAGTCATGTCCTTCTATTGGTAGTGACTTTGAAACCGAACCAGTAGCTATGATTATATAGTCAGCACTATACTCATTGCCATCGGCAACAACAGTATGAGCATCCTTGAAAGATGCCATGGCATTTACCACACTGACCTTGGCTGCTTTAAGCATGCTATCGACGCCAGAACGAAGCGTATCTACAACTTCCTTCTTACGCTCAACTACCTTATTGTAGTCGAGCGTAAAAGTGAAGTCATCTATTCCGAACTTATCAGCCTCTTTGAATGATGCTACCATCTCAGCATTACGGCAAAGACATTTTGTCGGTATACATCCCTCATTGAGGCAAGTGCCACCAAGCTTAGTGCCATTAAAGAGAGTCACTTCATGTCCCCTCTTCGCTGCATCAAGGGCAGTCTCATACCCGCCGGGTCCGGCACCAATGATAATAATCTTCATATATTATGCGTTTTTGAGTGCTTTATAGTTGAGAATTGGACTCTTTGCTGCAGTTGTCTCGTCAAGTTTGCGTACAATAGTTGTCAATGGAGCATTCTTAACTTCATCCGGTGTCTCACGCGCTTCTTTAGCCACTTTGTGCATCACATCAATGAATTCGTCGAGTGTCTCAAGACTTTCAGTCTCTGTCGGTTCAATCATCATTGACTCATGGAAAAGAAGTGGGAAGTAAATTGTCGGAGCATGGAATCCATAATCGAGCAGACGCTTAGCCACATTGAGAGTAGTCACTCCAGTTGATTTGTCTTTCAGACCATCGAAAACAAATTCATGTTTGCAGGCTCCTTCAATTGGAAGTAGATAATCATCCTTTAAGCTCTCCTTAATATAGTTGGCATTAAGGGTTGCCATCGGTCCCACTTCCTTTATTCCTTCTTTGCCAAGGCTCAATATATATGCGTAAGCCTTCATCATAACTCCGAAGTTGCCGAAGAACGTAGATACACTTCCCAGAGCTTCATCACCGTTCTCAACATAGAACTTGCCATTCTCATCCTTCTTCACATGTGGATTTGGTAAGAATTGTACAAGATGCTTTGCAACACCGACAGGACCGCTACCGGGACCGCCACCTCCATGAGGAGTTGAGAATGTCTTGTGAAGATTGATGTGCATGATGTCAAAGCCCATATCACCTGGACGTACTTTACCCAAAAGTGGATTGAAGTTAGCCCCATCATAGTAGAGTAAACCTCCTGCATCATGCACAAGTTTTGCAATCTCCACAATCTCAGTCTCAAACATACCCAATGTGTTTGGGTTTGTCATCATAATACCAGCAATCTCATCATTGAGCAGTGGCTTGAGGTCTTCGATATCAATTGACCCATTAGGACGGCTCTTGACCTCTACAACTTCAAGACCAGCTACCATAGCAGAAGCCGGATTTGTTCCATGTGCAGAATCAGGAACTATGATTTTAGTACGTTTGTGGTCGCCACGTGCTTTATGATAGCTTCGCATAACCATAAGGCCAGTAAGCTCACCATGAGCACCAGCGTATGGGTTGAGAGTAAATTCTTCAAAACCCGCCAAATTGGCAAGAGCATTCTGAAGATTCCAATAAAGTTCAAGAGCCCCTTGAGCTGTCTCCGGATTCTGAAGAGGGTGAAGATCTGCAAACTGAGGAATCGTTGCTACTTCTTCATTAATCTTGGGATTATACTTCATCGTGCAGCTCCCAAGAGGATAAAATCCGGTGTCCACTCCAAAGTTCTTATTGGAAAGATTGGTATAATGGCGCACTACATCGAGTTCAGACACTTCAGGAAGATCAAGTGGAGACTTACGAAGAAGATCTGAAGGTATTTCCTTTTCGCCATCAGTTTCAAATCCATTTTTCGGCAGTTCGTAACCTACACGGCCGGGACGTGAAAGTTCAAATATCAGTTTATCGTAGTATTTCATCTTCTTAAGCCTCCAGCATTAAAGTTACCAATTCGTCGATTTCTTCCTTTGTTCTCTTCTCTGTCACCGCAAACTCTACGAGGCCATCGCCCAGATCCAAGCCACCCATATATCCTTTTGTGGCAAGATATTCATTCACTTTCTTTATGTCAAGGTCGGTCTTGAGAGTGAATTCCTTAAGGAATGGCTTGTCAAATGCCTTGTGGAACTTTCCTGTAGCAAGAAGTTTCCCATAAAGATAATGAGCCCCGTCGCAGCTGAGTTTATTTACTTCTTCTAGGCCTTTCTTACCCATCAAAGCTACATAAATGGTAGCATAGAGAGCCATAAGACTCTGATTGGAGCAGATGTTGGATGTGGCTTTTTCACGGCGGATATGTTGCTCACGAGCCTGAAGTGTAAGCACGAAAGCACGTTTCCCGTCTGCATCTTTGGTAGCGCCTACAATGCGACCCGGCATCTTGCGGAGCTGGGCCTTTGAGCAAGCCATAAATCCAAGATAAGGACCACCAAATTGCATCGGCATACCAAGGGTCTGACCATCGCCACAAGCGATATCTGCTCCCCATTCTGCCGGTGTGCGGAGCACAGCAAGTGTCGATGGATCGCAATTCATGGCAAGAAGAGCCTTCACTGAATGTACCTTGTCAGCGACCCCAGTGTAATCCTCTATAATACCATATTTATTTGGACAAGCTACAATCACTCCGGCAACGTCTCCACCTTCGAGTGCCTTATAAAGAGCCTCAAGATCTGTCACGCCATCCTTCTCAGGAATGATAGTCAGGTCAACTCCATGAAATTTAGTGTAAGTCTTTACTACTTCGAGTACGCGATCAGCAACTGTAGAAGAAATTAGAACCCGGTTCTTTTTCTTAGCTGATGCCACCATCATCATTGCAGCCTCTGCCGTAGCAGTTGCACCGTCGTACATAGATGCATTGCTTGCTTCCATGCCGGTTAGTTCGCAAATCATACTCTGATATTCGAAAATATACTGGAGTGTACCTTGCGAAATCTCAGGTTGATATGGAGTGTAAGCAGTATAAAACTCACTGCGAGAAAGAAGATGACCAATTACTGAAGGAGAATAATGGTCGTAGACACCACCTCCTCCAAAGACTATCAGACGACTATTCTTATCTCCCAGTTCCTGGAAATGTTTACGTAGTTCCACTTCCGACATAGCGGATGGAATATCGTACTCACCTTTGAAGATGACTTCTTCAGGGATGTCTGAGTAAAGATCATCGGTAGAATTTACTCCGATTTTCTCTAACATCACCTTAATGTCTTCCTCAGTATGCGGAATATATCTATTCATTTATTCTAATGCATAATGCATAATTCATAATGCATAATCAAAGGTAACCATTCAGCAGAAAATGTATCGTATGATGTTGATATTGAACGTAGGTACGCACTGCTCTTTCGTCCGTTTAATAAATCCTTAGTCCACTGAATAGTTCAATCAATGATAGAATTTCATAATTATTTCGAAGAAAACAATTATGAATTATGCATTATGAATTATGAATTGATAAAATTATTCTTCGCAAATCTTAGCGTATGCTTCTGCATCAAGGAGTGCTTCTACTTCAGATGGATCGGAAACTTTAACTTTCATGATCCAGTTTTCGAAAGCATCCTGGTTGATAAGACCCGGTTCATCTTCGAGAGCCTCGTTGATTTCAACAACTTCGCCGCTAACGGGAGAATAGAGGTCGGAAGCAGCCTTTACTGATTCTACCGCACCGAATTCTTCTCCAGCTGTCACTTCGTCGCCAACTTCAGGCATATCGACATATACGATGTCGCCAAGTGCATGCTGAGCATAGTCAGTGATTCCAACAGTTGCGATTTCGCCATCAAGGCTTACCCATTCGTGAGATTCCGCATAACGGAGATTTTCTTTAATAGCCATATTTTTTAGTTTTTAATGCATAATTCATAATGCATAATGCATAATCAAAATGCAATAATTAATAATTTTTTTTCTTTCAATATTTGTAGCAACTCAAGTAAAATGTATAATGCAGCATTGATGAGATAGACAATATTTCTGCGTCAAACATTATGCATTATGCATTATGCATTATGAATTGCCACGAATTTATTTTTTATAGTTTTTGTCATAGAAGCGTTTCTTCACAACTTTCCCGGGGAAAGTCTTCTTGCGGATGCGAACTTCCACCTCAGTCCCGAGCTTGTCGTAAGGCTTCTGGATCATTGCCATTGCAACGGACTTCCCTGTTGAGATAGAACGGTAGCCGGTTGTAATCTCACCAACCACTTCCCCATTCACTTCTACAGGATAACCATGACGTGGAATCGCATTCCCTTCGAGTTCGATACCTACGATGCGACGTTTCACTCCTTCTGCCTTCTGCAAAGCCAAAGCTTCCTTACCTATAAATTCCTCCTTGTCAAGCTTCACAAACATTGAGAGGCTTGCTTCTATCGGAGTGATGTCGGCTGAAAGTTCATCACCATATAAGGGAAGACCTACCTCAAAACGAAGTGTGTCTCGGCAACCGAGGCCACATGGTTGAACACCAGCATCCATCAATTTATCCCATAGACGTACTGTGAAATCGTGAGATCCGTAAACTTCAAAACCATCCTCTCCAGTATAACCCGTACGGCTTATGATCACATCTTCACCATCGAGATGATAAGTCTTGAAATTATAGAATGCTATTTCTTCAAGTGGAAGGCCAAGGATCTTGGAAAGCACTTCTTCAGCCTTCGGTCCCTGGACTGCGAGTTCTCCGTAATAAGGACTTTCGTTTTCCACATTGATATCGTATCCTTCCGCCTTCTCAAAAATCCATGCCACATCCTTTGCGATGTTGGCTGCATTGATCACGAGGAAGAATTCGTTATCGTTAACCTTGTATACAAGCAGATCATCCACAGTTCCGCCATTTTCATAGCACATCATGCCATAGAAAATCTGTCCGTCGGGAGCTGCGGATACGTCATTTACGAAAATGTGCTGAACGAATTTTTCTGCTTCAGGTCCTTTCACACGGACTTCACCCATGTGGCTGACGTCGAACACACCCACTTCATTACGCACCGCATTATGCTCTGTAGTGATGTCCTTATACTGTATAGGCATATCGAAACCGCCGAAGGGTGACATTAGTGCCCCAAGTTTCACATGGCGGTCGTGAAGACACGTTTTCACGAGTTTTTCTTCCATTGTAATCGTTATATTAGTTAGATTTCCATTAAAATTCAAATTCTGATAGCAAATTGCGCAGTCATAAAATCTACTCAATCCACATCAATTTTCAAAATTAACAAATAGATTCAAATCCC